>JAIRYI010000095.1 GCA_031267815.1 Desulfarculales bacterium
TGGGATTGAATTTACGGCACTTCGCCTCAATGTACCAAACACAAGAAACCGCTTTTTATTCCCAAAACACCTTGCCGTCCGCTGTTTGTTATGCCATAAAATAGCCAACGGCGAGGGGCAGGCCATTAGGGCCTGCATGAGGATAGTTGCGCCCTTTTCCAGAAAAAGGGGCAACATCGAAGAGATATGGGCTGTTTTTCGCCCTCAGAAGGCCAATTTTTCTCAATTTTACACATTTGAAAAAAATTGGAAGAAAAATGAAGACGCAATATTTAATTAATCAGCACTTCCTTAAAAATATACGCTTTGGCAGCCTGCGCCGCCGGGCGCGAACGGCATATTCCCGGATGCTTGGCTTAAAAATAAAACACCTTATGTTTTTTGGGGATTTTTGGCTATTGGCCTTTGGGTCGAACCCGCGTTTTTGACCCAAGCGGGCAATAAAACTGCACGGACTTAAGTTTTTATTGCAAATTAGAATTAGAACGTGTTCACTTTAAGTGTTAACACGCGCGGCCGGCATCTCAAGCGTATATGCTCTAGGAGTCTGCCGGACTTTACGGATGAAGGCGGCTTTGTGGAATTGGCTGTAACAATACCAAGTTACGGGGGACAAAAAAATGAACATTACTCTAACGGATATTCCCGGAATCCTGGTGGGCCATGCCACAGCCCAGGGCACAGGCTGCACCGCTGTTCTCTGTCCTGAAGGCCTGGTGCCGGGGGTGGCGGTTCCGGGTCTGGCGCCGGGCAGCCGGGAGACCGATATGATGCGCGCCCACAGCAGCGTAGGTGAAATCCACGGCATTTGCCTGGCCGGCGGCAGCAGCATGGGTCTGGCCGCGGCGGGCGGAGTGGCCCGTTATCTTTTCCGGCAAGGTCACGGCCTGGTCACGGCCCGGGGGAGGGTTCCCATTGTGCCCGCGGCGGTTATATATGACTTTTTCAGTAACCGCCAGCCAGGAATTCTGCCCGATGAAGATATGGGCTGCCAGGCGGCCGCCAGCGCCAATGACACCCCGGTATTAAGCGGCGCTTACGGCGCGGGCGCGGGCGCGGCCTGCGGAATGCTGGCCGGGCGGCCCTGTCCTTCAGGCATGGGCTCGGCAGGCCTGAAACACGGCCAGGCCCTGGTGGCGGTATTGGCGGTCAACAATGCCCTGGGCAATATCCATGACCCGCTGAACGGCGTTTTCCTGGCCGGGGCAGCGGATGAAGACGGCCTGCCCTTGGGCGAAGAGGCGCTTAGGGAAGCTCTGAGCCGGGATATATTTACGCCCGGCCAGCATACAACTCTGATTTTGCTGGCCACCAACGCCCGCCTGGATAAAAGCGGGGCCAGCCGTTTGGCGGCTATGGCCTATGCCGGGGTAGCCCGGACAGTGCGCCCCAGCGGGTTGACGCTTGACGGCGACATTGTTTTCGTCCTGGCCCAAAAAGACGGCCCGGCGATCCGGGAAAGCCTGCTGGGCCATATGGCCCAGCAGGCTGTTGCCCAGGCCCTAGTCAACAGCGTCAGTCAACGCCCCGGATAATCATTCCATGTCTTGGGTTCAGATATACGACCCTTTCAATTTTTGGCCTGCCTCTGTTGGGGCCGCGCTTTTGCCTTTGGTCTGCGTTTTTTTTCTTTTGGCCTGCCGGCGCCTCCCCGGCTGCCGGGCGGCCGCCTGGGCTCTGTTGCTGGCTTTTCTTCTGGCGGTGCTGCTATGGGGCATGCCGCTGGATATGGCCCTGAGCGCCGCGGCCATGGGCGCAGCCTTTGGCCTGTTTCCCGTGGTGTGGATAATAATAAGCGCGATGTGGATTTACAATATGACCGTAGAGTCCGGCAACTTTGCGGTCATCAGAGAGTGTCTGTCCCGGATCACCCGGGACCGGCGCATTCAGGCCCTCTTGATCGCTTTCGGTTTCGGAGGTTTTTTGGAAGGCGCTTCCGGCTTTGGCGCTCCCGTGGCTATCAGCGCGGCCATGCTGGTCGGTATGGGTTTCAGGCCTCTTTACGCGGCGGGCATCTGTCTGATTGCCAATACCTCGCCGGTGGGCTTCGCCGCTTTGGGCATACCGGTGATCGTGGCGGCCGGCGTATCGGATCTGGAGGTCATAAAAGTAAGCCAGATGCTGGGCCGTCAGTTGCCGGTGCTGGCTTTGTTTGTACCCTTGTGGCTGTGTGTTTTTATGTGCGGCTGGCGTAACGCGCTGAAAGTATGGCCGGCCTGGCTGATATGCGGGCTGAGCGCCTCCCTGATTCAGGCTCTGCTGGCCAATTTTCACGGTCCGGCTCTGGCCAGTGTGGGCAGCTCTCTGGCCGCGCTGTTGGGGTTGATAATACTGGCGCGTTTTTGGCAGCCTGAAAAAATATATTTTTTTGCTCAGGAAGAGAGCCGGCCGCCCGAAGAGGCTCTCGGTTATTCGCCCGGCCGGATCATCCGCGCTTTCAGCCCCTTCATTCTTCTGGCCCTGCTGGTGTTTCTGTGGGGCTTGCAAGAACTCAGACTGCTGTTGGACGGATTGGCGGCGTTTAATATTGAATGGCCCGCTCTGCATCTGGCGGTGGAACAGGGTCCGCCGCTAAACGCCTCTCCCGTTAATCTTAAGGCCTTATATGTTCTTAATCCGCTTTCCTGCGGAGGCAGCGCCGCTTTTGGCGCGGGTATTTTGGCGGCCCTGCTTATGGGAGGGTACGGTCTGCCCCAGGCGCTTGCCTGCCTGGGACGCACCGTCCGCCAGCTGGCTTATCCCATCCTCAATATAACCGTCTTTCTGGGCCTGGGCTATTTGCTCAATTATTCCGGCATGAGTTCCACTCTGGGTCTGGCCCTTACCGGAACCGGCTCTTTTTTCCCTGTTTTTGCCCCTCTCCTGGGCTGGCTGGGCGTATTCCTGACCGGCTCCGATACTTCTTCCAACGCTTTGTTCTGCGGTATTCAGAAAACCACCGCCCTGGCTGTCGGCCTGGATCCGGTTTTGACTGTCGCCGCCAATTCCGCCGGCGGAGACTGCGGCAAAATGATTTCACCGCAGTCAATAGCCGTGGCCACAGCCGCTTCTTCCATGGCAGGGAAGGAAGGGTCTTTGTTGCGTATGGCTCTGCCCCACAGTCTGGCCATGTTGCTATTTATGTGTTTGCTCGTCTGGCTGCAGGCCCGCCATATTCCTTGGATAATTCCTTAACGCCGTGTTTTTGGCTGCCCAATGTGGGACGAGAGGCACAAGCCGCCCGGAAACGGGCAAAGTTTACTTCAGGGCAAAATCATGCTAAAATAGCCTTGAAAGATGTGCTGTGAATCTTTGTTACAGGAGCGCAAACCGAAAATTATGAGCGATGTGGAAAAAACTTGCATTTTTTGTGAAATTGTCAGCCGCAAAATTCCCTGCGTGAAAATTTATGAAGATGAACGCACCATAGCCTTTGCCGATATCAATCCCCTTGTCGGCGGCCACAGTCTGGTTATTCCTAAAACTCATGCCGTCAATCTTATGGACATAACTCCTGGTGATCTGGCCGCCGTACATCAGAGCTGCCAGCGGGTGGGAGCGGCGATTATGAAAGCGTTCAAAGCGCCGGGCCTGGCGGTGCTTCAGCTTAACGGCAGCGCGGCCGGACAGACGGTTATGCACTATCATGTGCATTTGATCCCCCGTTTGGGCGCTAAAGACAAAATTGGCGCTTTCACTTGGCCGGTCAGGGCCGGCAATCCGAAAATTATTGAAAAAAACGCTCTTAAAATTATCAGCATGCTTTAAGCGCCGCTTGCTTTCACTTTTTATTGGCAAAGGAAAATAATGAAACGCGTTGCTTTGCTTTTCCCCGGTCAGGGTTCGCAATATGTGGGCATGGGAGAGAGTCTGCTGGCCGCCGGGGCGGAGGGGAAGGCCTTGCTGCAATTGGCGGAAAGGCAAAGCGGCCTGCCTTTGCACCGCTTGTGCCGGCAAGGGCCTCTGGAAGAATTGACCGAGACCGTCAATCTCCAGCCGGCTCTGACTCTTGTCAGTCTGGCCGCCTGGCAGGCGCTGCAAAAGGCTGGAGTTATCCCCTATGCTACCGCCGGGCACAGCCTGGGTGAATACGCGGCCCTGGCCGCCTGCGGATGCCTGAGCGTGGAAAAAGTGCTGGAACTGGTCAGTCTGCGCGGCCGGATCATGCATGAGCAGGCCTTGGCCAATCCCGGCACTATGGCCGCGGTCATGGGTTTAAGCGCCGGGGAGGTAAAGGCGCTGTGCGCCCAGGTTGAAGAGGTGGTGCAGCCGGCCAATTACAATACTCCTCAGCAGACGGTGATTACCGGCACCTGGGAAGGAGTGGCGGCGGCCGGCCGGCTCATCAAAGAGCGGAAAGGCAAAATTGTGCCCCTTAAAGTCAGCGGCCCTTGGCACAGCCCGTTGATGCGGGGGGCGGAAGAAAAAATGGCCGCGGTTATTGATAAACTGGAATTTGCCCCTCCCCACTGCCTTCAGGCGCCCAATGCCGGCGGCCGCCTCAGCGCCGACCCTCTGTTCATTAAAGAAGAGCTTAAAAAACAGATTACCTCTCCCGTACACTGGCTCCAGACCATTGAAAACATGCTTAATGAAGGGGTTGAAATATTTATTGAAGCAGGCCCCAAAAATATTTTGAGCGGCATGGTGAAAAAAATTGTCCCGGAAGGCCGGGCCGAGATCTATAACGTGGAAGACACGGATACTTTGCAGGTTGCCATGCGCGGGCTGGATGCTTGATTTGCGCCCGCTTTGCCGGAAAACTTTTTCCGGCAAAGCCTCTTGATACTGATATATGCCGGTCGTCTTCGGGCCCCTCCAATGTGTCTGGTCGGCCCTGAAAAAATCATTTTCGACTTTTTCAGGGTCTACTGCAATAGAATGATCAGGGCCGGATATATCTAAGGAAGCGCTAATTAAATGGGTCATTTGCGATCGTCATTGGTCTGATTTTTTTGTATACTTTCTTTATTCTCAAGGGAGGTAGACTATGCATCAGCCTGATTTCAGCGACATTGAG
>JAIRYI010000015.1 GCA_031267815.1 Desulfarculales bacterium
AGCTACGCATATACGACGCATTGCAACTTAACCATGACCCTGGAGGAATAAAAAAATACAAAGTTGCTATTTCAGAGGAATGTAGTGCCTGACGATATTGTAACCTATTGATTTTTAATATAAAATTTTTATAAATGTTAAACTTGGGTTAAGAAACTGAATTTGCCTGCAGAAAAAAAGGGGCTATCTCAATAGCTCCATAGACATTGATGTTCTTATTAAGTACAATATTTGATAATCTGTACTATTAAATCAAAAGATACATTTGTGAACAACGTTGAGAGAATAAAGGGGGCTGTTAAATCAAGATTGATTTCAGCTCTTGGGCTTTTAGGGATAAAAGTCCGGCAGAAAAATCTAGTAAACGTCCTAGCTCGCCAGTCTAGAGAAGCGGCTTCACTTGAAGCATTCGAGCGGCTTTTATTCTTGTTAAGAAATTTACCCGCACAAAACGTCATTCTTTTAATCCCGGACGATATGCATAAAGGGCTATCTTTCGTTAGGCGGCAAGTTGGTAGCCCTGAATTGTTGCGCTTATCGGATTGTAATGATCCAAGGAAACGACCCAACATCTTTCTTTTAAAAAAAGATTTTCTCTTTCAGGCACACCCTGTTTTGAAAAGTCATCATGGAGTGTTACTAAAGCATTTTGAGAATCCAGTATGGCTACTTCTCTCCGATGGAACAATTCCTGATGGAGCAAAGTATACGATGGAAGAACTCGATTCTGCCTGTTCTGGTGCCTTGAAAAGTGTCGCCCATGGATGCGGGGATACTATTTTTTCTGTACGGCCTGGAACAAATGACTATCAAATCGTGGATGAAGTTGCCGTCAGCTACTTACCGAGTATTAAACAATGGCTTTCCACAGTGGATAAAAAAACCTGTCTGCGGATCATCGACCTTGGTGGACACATTGGTTCATTTTCCCTTCAGATCAACGCCCTGCTTTCCGGTAGATGCGATATTCATATTTATGAACCGGAACCATCTAACTTCGAGCAAATCAAAATCAATATCGCTAAGAATCAGGTGGACAACATAACCCCTTTTAATCTGGCAGTGTCATCGATCGCTGGGAAGAATACGCTTTATTTTAACCCGGAACACAGTGGAGCCCATCAGCTTGGATCGAGACTTAGCTATGAAACTAGAGCTATTCCAGTTGAAGTGGTGACCCTTGAAGCAATTTTCCAAAAATGGGCCAATATGCCCATTGATATTCTTAAGATAGATGTTGAAGGTTCGGAATATAATGCCCTTTTCCCAGCACCAGAACTGGTAAGACATTGCCTGCTTATAGTGGGCGAGGCTCAACGGAACAAGGAGCATGTTCCGCAAGATATGATCGACTTTCTTCAGGAGCTTGGCTTTTCCGTCACGTTTTCAGGGGATGTTCAAAACTGCGTGACATTTTGTGCTGTTAATAAAATGATATTTTAATTGAGTATGATTTAACCGTCTTTTTTTTATGTCAAGCAGGTGGGTATATGAGGATCCCACCGAACCGCGCTCGTAAGCAGTCCACATCCCCAGTGCGGTACCACTCGCATGGATCATCCGCTACCTTCAACACCTTTGAGGCGGAGGGCGAACTGGAGTCTTTTATCTGTAAATGGGACGACAACTACGGAGCCATCAGCGACCAGTGGTGCAAGCACTGGGTTAACGTTATCCCTCTGTTTGACTATCCCGATGAAATCCACAGGGTAATTTATAACATAACGCCATAGAGTCCTTTAACAGCGTTATCCGTAAGGCGCTCAATAACCGAAAACTATTCCCGGACGGCAACTCGGCTTTGAAGATGGTATATTTGGCTATAAAATATGCCTCACGCAGGTGGACCATGCCAATCAGAGACTGGAAACCGGCGCTGAACCGCTTCATGATGGGGAGGCAATAAAATAGACGAAATCGTATTTACACAAAATTATTTACAGGGTCTAAAAAGTTCGGATATGGACGACAAGACATCTCTCATGCTTAAAGGAGCCGCGCTGGTTATGCTGGCGGTATGCTTATGGTCGGTCAATCCGATCATAGCCCGCTATTTGGCTGATAAAATAGGACCTTTTACTGTTACCATGCTGCGTAATTTAATTTCCGCGCTGGTCATATTACCGCTGGCTTTGCCATATTGGCGGAAAGCCATGCCTATTGTGCGCTGCCACTGGGCATATTTCTTTATCACAGGCTTTTTGGGCATTGGCGCTGCCAATGCCATGCTCTATCTGTCCGCTCACACTACCAGTGCCATCAATATAGGCCTTCTATTTGCGATATCGCCGGTAATAACCCTGATATTGGCCCGCATTTTCTCCAATGAGCCTTTAACCTGGCGCAGGGTTGCGGGGATTCTGTTGTGTATCATCGGAGCAGTTTGCCTGTTAAGCAGAGGTCAGATGCAGGTTGTGCTGAATATTGAATTTTACCCCGGAGACTTGGTTGCGGTTATCGGGTCGTCGCTATTTGCGATTTATACATTTATGGTGCGGCGTCAGCCGTCCGGAGTATCTCTGCCCTTTTTTCTGTTTATTATGTTCTGTTGCGGTTTTGTGGGACTAATTCCGTTCAGCCTCTGGGAGATAGCCACTGATGTCACCATGATATTTGATAAGGTTACCGTTGCCTTACTGCTATATTTGAGCATTGGCGTCAGTGTGACAGCATATCTGGGCTGGAATCTGGCCATCCGTTATATAGGTCCGGTACATACTATGATAATATATTATTCCTGCCCCATACTTACCACTATAGCGGCAATTCTTATTTTGAAAGAATCCATTACCACGCCTTTGGCCATTGGTTCCGGTCTTATCATGGGAGGGGTGGCTCTGGCGACTCTGGGCAATGCCGCCCGTCATTTTCGCCGCAGTCGCCGCTTTGGACAACATTAACTGTTCGGACGTAACTTTTCTCATTTAGAACCGAAATTATTTATAAAGGTGATGCTTTTCGATATATTCCATTACCGCGGGCGGCACCAAATAATGAATGGAATTGTTGAGCCGAGTTTTGCGTTTTATTTCTGAACTGCTGATATCCAGAAGAGTGGTAGTCAGATAGCTTACCCGGCTGTAATTTGGCAACTGAGCCCCGCGTTCGCCATAGGCGGTAAAACAGGAAGATACATGATCCTGTAAGTATGTCAATATATTGTAGCGGGGCGTGCCGGGACGGTCCATCACCGCAAAATCAGCCAGTTCGAACAGATCCTGGGCATGATACCAAGTATGGATTAAAAAAAAGGCGTCAGCTCCCAGCATAAATAGAAGTTGATGGCCGGGAAACAATTTCTTCATCTGTCGCAGAGTTTCTACAGCATATGAAGAGCCGGCTCTTTTGATTTCTATATCGCTGATGTCAAAAAGCGGATTATCTTCCGTAGCCAGCCTCACCATATCCAACCGCTGCCCGGCGCTGGCCTCGACCGCCTTGCTGTGGGGCGGCTGTGAAGAGGGCATAAATAATACTTTGGATAAACGCAACAATTCCGCCGCTTCTTGAGCAGCGCGCAAATGTCCCAGGTGAATAGGATCAAATGTCCCGCCAAATATGGCCAGAAACGGTTTCATAAACGTACCTGTCCTTCTCCATGGACCACAAATTTCCTGGCAGTGAGTTCTTTAAGCCCCATGGGCCCGAAGGCATGCAGTTTACTGGTGCTTATACCTATCTCAGATCCCAGTCCCAATTGCCAGCCATCATTAAAGCGGGTAGAAGCGTTGACCAGAACCACGGAAGAATCGGCGGCGGCAAGGAAACGTTCCGCACGTTCCTGATCGCGGGTGATGATGCTCTCCGTATGATTGGAACTGTAAGCGGCTATGTGTTGAAGAGCTTCTTCCATATCTTTCACTATCTTAACCGCCACAATCATATCCAAAAATTCAGCCGCGTAATCTTCCTCCCGCGCAGGAACGGCCCTGGGGATATGGAGTCTGGTAAGTTCGCAGCCGCGGATTTCCACATCATCCAGGCTTGTATTTAGAAGAGCCAGAGCCGCGGCCGCTTCATCTCTATGTATCAAAATAGTCTCCAGAGCATTGCAGGCCGACGGTTTTTGGGTTTTGGCGTTACGGCAGATGCTGGCGGCCATATTAAGATCCGCTCCTTTATCAATATAAATATGGCATACTCCCTTATAGTGTTTGAGTACCGGCACGGTGGCGTTTTCCGCCGTAAAACGAATTAAACTTTCTCCTCCGCGCGGAATTATCACATCCAGATATTTGTCTTGCCGCAATAAAAATTGCGTGGCTCGGCGCTCTGTAAAAGGCAGCAGACTCACCGCCGCTGGGGGCAGATTTTGACTATGCAGAGCTTGGGCGATCAGCTTTGCCAAATATTGATTGGAATGAATCGCCTCTTTCCCTCCTTTCAAAACCACGGCATTACCGCTTTTAAGGCATAAAGCGGCGGCGTCCACAGTTACATTGGGCCGGGATTCATATATGAAACCTATTACACCTAAAGGCACTCTCATTCGGGCAACTTCAAGCCCGTTGGGACGCGTAGTTTTTTCTTCCAGAACACCCACAGGATCCGGCAATTCCGCCACCTCTTCCAGCCCCTCCAGCATTTCATCAATAATAGTTCGAGTCAAAGTTAAACGCGCCAGCATCGACCGGGAAAGGCCGTTTTTTTCAGCCTCTGTCACATCCAAATTGTTGGCCTCAAGAATAGCTTCCCTATGATTTGCAATCAGCCGGGAGAGTTCCCGTAAAATTTCATTTTTGACCATAGTGGAAGCCACGGCCATAATTGCCGCCGCCTGTTTTGCCTGACGGCAGACCTTGGCTACGGCTTCATTCAGATCAACAGAGGAAGACAAGTTAAGTGAAGACTCATTGTTAGTCATTTTGTTGTTCCACCAATACCAAATTATCCCGATGAATCGCCTCAGGAATGTCATCCCGACCCAATCGGGCGGCAATCTGCCGGGAATTCAAGCCCATGATAAGCGACATCTCCTGACTGCCATAATTAGTCAAGCCCACTCCTATCAGTGTATTATTTTGATCCAGGACACGCAAGGCGCCACCTGCCTGAAATATGCCCCTCACTTCTTTTATACCCGCGGCCAGCAGACTTCTGCCGTTTTCCTGTAAAGCTCTGGCCGCGCCGGAGTCAATCACTATTTCTCCTTCCTGCTGGGAAGCAAAAGCTATCCAGTGTTTACGCCTTGGATAGTGACGAGGGGCGGGCAGGAATAAAGTGCCGATTTCTTCACCGGCCAACAGGCGGGGGAGAACATCATCCAGCAGGCCGTTAGCTATGATGGTATAGGCTCCGCTCTTGCCGGCCTGATCAGCCGCCTTGATTTTACTCAAAATACCGCCTGTCCCCATCAGCCCGGGATGGGAACTGGCTGAAGCCAGATGTCCGGCTTCGACCCGTTCCACCAGATTCAACAGTTTGGCCTGAGCGTTAGTTCTGGGATCAGAGTCAAACAAACCGTCGACATTGGTCAAATTAATAAACAAATCCGCGCTTAACAGATTAGTCAACATGGCGGCCAGATTATCATTATCGCCGAGTTTTATTTCCTGTACCACCACGCTGTCATTTTCATTGACAATGGGTACGGCGCCCCACTCCAGCAATGTATCGAAAGTATTACTTACATTATGATAGCGTTCACGGTTGCGCAAATCGGCCGCGGTAAGCAGAATCTGGGCCGCCAATAATCCATGCACTTCCAGAGCCTGTTCGTAAGTTTGCATGAGGCCGGCCTGTCCCAAAGCCGCCGCCGCTTGCTTCTGCGGTATACTTAAACCGCGTTCCAAGCCTTTTACTATTTCCCTCACTTTGGCCCTGCCGCTGGCTACAGCCCCTGAAGTCACTAATACTACTTGAATTTTTGCCGCCAATAGTTTAGCCAGCTGATTGGCCAGTAAATATATGCGCCTCCGATCCAGCCCGGCGCCGCTGGTAATAACCGCTGAACCCACCTTAACTATTATCCGCCGCCATTTATTAACTATATCAAGTCGTTGCATATATTTACAATTTCATAAACAGTATTTTCAAATTTGCATAAAAATTTTCATACTAATCCGCATTATATGCCAACTGCTGTTCAAGCATGTCCAACAACTCAGGCAAGCCTTCTTTTTCTTGCGCGCTGATAGCTATAAAATTTAACCCCATAGTCTTCACCTGCTGCTGGAAAGCCGCCAAATTGTTTTGAGAAGCGCTTAAATCCATTTTATTGGCCACGACCAGACTGGCCCTTTGCCGTAAGGCCGTATTATAGGCAGTTAATTCCTCTAAGAGCAGATTAAGGGCATCTATGGGATTTTCGGGCGATATATCAATTACATATATAAAAAGACCGGTACGTTCCACATGGCGTAAAAATTTAAATCCTAAGCCTTGCCCCTGATGGGAACCTGCCACTAAACCGGGAATATCGGCTATAGTGACCGAACGGCCTGAGGGCAAGGTAATGGCGCCTAGATTTGGCTTCAAAGTGGTGAAAGGGTAATCCGCAATTTTGGGACGGGCGGAAGTCAAGGCGCTTATAAGGGTGGACTTGCCCGCATTGGGAAGGCCAATTAAGCCTATATCGGCAATAAGTTTTAATGTAAGCAGGACTATACGTTTTTCGCCCTCTTCACCCGGTTGGGCAAGGCGGGGAGCGCGATGTGTGGAAGAAGCAAAATGCCGGTTGCCTTTACCGCCTCTTCCTCCGTGCGCCAGGATGACTTCCTGGCCGCTTTCTGTCAAATCGGCCAGAATTATACCTGTTTGCAAATCGCTGGCTACGGTGCCTACCGGTACTGAAATGAATTTGTCCTCGCCATAGGCTCCGGTTTTGTTAGAGCCTTGACCATGGCCGCCTCGTCCGGCGCGGAAATAACGCAAATAGCTATGATCCGCTAAAGTGCTGACTCCGCCGTCAGCACGCAAAATGACATGCCCGCCGCGCCCGCCGTCACCGCCGTCCGGGCCGCCTTTAGGTTGAAAGCGTTGGCGCAAAAAACTTATACAGCCTGCCCCGCCGTTGCCGGCAGTTATCTCTATGACCGCTTCATCAATAAATCGCAAAACAATATCTTCTTTCCATTTTGCTGTCATAAAAAACCGGCTTACCAAGCGTGACCCTACGCGCCTGACAAGCCGGCTGCTTAAGTTGGAGCAGAATTATTATTCAGGGTATACACTTACCTGTTTGCGATCACGTCCCAAGCGTTCATATTTGACTTTGCCGTTAATGACGGCAAACAAAGTATAATCGCGTCCTATGCCTACATTGAGGCCAGGATGTATTTTGGTGCCATGCTGACGCACCAGGATATTACCTGCCAGAACCGCCATTCCATCACCGCGTTTGATACCCAAACGCTGTCCCTGTGAATCACGGCCATTACGGGAAGACCCCCCCGCTTTCTTGGTTGCCATTATGTATTCCTTTTTGCCTAGGCCGCAATGCTCTCAATGCGCACAGCCGTAAAGTGTTGCCGATGACCACGTTTGACTCGGTAGCCTTTGCGGCGCTTTTTTTTCATTATCATTATTTTACGTGATTTGCCCTGTTCCGTTATTTTGGCTTTGACCTCCGCTCCATCCACAAAAGGACGACCGATTTGAGGCTCACCGTCTGCCGTTGCAATTAACAAAACAGGAGTCAGGGTAATTTGATCACCAAGCGCGGCATCAATTTTCTCCAGACGCAATACTTGTCCTTCTTCCACTTTATATTGTTTACCGCCAGACATAATTATGGCGTACATATAATCCTCCCATTTCGAAATAAAGTGTTAATATACTTTATTATAAGCGTTTGTCAAGGGATTAGTAACATATTTAGCCAAGGCCAGTAAAAATTTATAATTTATAGCATAATCATTCCGCTAATTGTCTTGAAAGACTGGTAGAAATTTTCATGAATATGTCTATGAATATGTCTGACAACAAACAGCAATTTTGGCGGCATTCGCTTCTATTTACAAGCCCGCAGTAAAAAAATACCTGAATGTTATGTTTTTATTTTACTATAAGTCAAAAGTTTTATATACTAAATAACATCAAGCGGTAAAAATATTCTGCTATATATTGTCCTGTTTTTAAATAAGCCTGAATATTCTCATTCTTGAGAGGATCGGAGTTATTTTTTAGCTCTGTTGATTATAATTTAAATACTACGCGGAGGAATATTATGGATTGGAAAGAATATTATAAACAAAGAACCGTCAGCGCGCAAGAAGCAGCCAAACACATCAAACCGGGATTTAAAATTGGTATGGGCCATGCGGTAATGGGGGCTACGGAAAGGATAATACAGGCGCTGGCTGACCGCCACGAGGAATTGAGAGATGTTATGATCTCTCACAGCCTTAATTATTCAAAAGCCCCTTTCCTGAATTATCCTGAATCGTTCTATAACAACTCCATGTTTGGCGCCGCTCATTTCCGTCCGGCGATTAATGACGGCCGCGGTTATTCAACCGCTCGCCATTTCTCCCAAATTCCATCTTATCAGCGTGAACTTAATCTGGACGCCACTCTTATGATTGTAAGCACTCCCAACAAACATGGCTATGTAAATGTAGGGTTAAGTATTGACTATGCCCGCAACCTGATAAAAAGCGCCAAACTCTCCATAGTGGAAGCTAACCCCAATGTGCCCATCATTTATGGCGACACCTGGGTCAAAGTCACGGACATTGACTATTTTGTGGAGTCAAACGATCCTTTGCCGGTGGTGGTGCAGGGAATCCCGGGCGAACTGGAAAAGAAGATAGCCGCTAATATTGTTGAATACATTAACGATGGAGATTGCCTGCAATTGGGTATCGGCGGGGTACCCGACGCCGTGCTGAGTTTCATGGTGGATAAAAACGATCTGGGCATCCACTCGGAAATGATTTCCGATGGGGTCATGCAGTTATGCAAAAGCGGAAACATAAATGGAAAAAGGAAAAACTTCTATCCCAATTTAGTCGTTTTCACTTTTGCCGCCGGCTCCACCGAATTATATGAATGGATGGACAATAATCCGCTTTTGCTGGGTCTGGAAGTGGAATACTGTAATGATTCCTATACAATCTCCCAAAATGACAATATGGTGGCAATTAATGGGGCGGTATGTGTTGACCTTATGGGTCAGGTATCGGCGGATACTATTGCGGGCAAAAATCAAAGCGGCGTCGGCGGCCAGGTGGATTTTGTCCGCGGCGCTAATATGTCCAAAGGCGGACGCAGCTTCATTTGTATGCCATCCACAGCTCAGGGAGGCAAAGTTTCCCGCATTGTTCCGAGTATGGACAGCGCAACTCAACCGGTGACGACTTCATATTATGATGTAGATTTTGTGGCCACCGAATACGGTGTAGCCAAATTACGCGGAAAAACTCATACTTATCGCCGAGATGCCCTGATTGAAATTGCCGCGCCGGAGTTCCGCGACTGGTTGCGCGATGAAGCCAAGAGACTGTATAAATATGTAACTTCCAAAACCCGGATTCATAATCTTTAAAAGGTCTGGTTTCTCCTCAGACGGCGCCGTCTGAGGAGAAACCTCTATAATTATAACTGTCTTAAACTTTTTAAAAAATATTAACAAAAATTGGCGATAAAAAATTTTGACATATTAAACCGATTGGTCTATGGTTAAATCCATGCGCGACACTAAACAGCAATTGATCAGAAAAGGGACCAAACTCTTCACCCGGCATTCTTTTCAGGGTACCGGAATCAACGATGTGCTTCGAGAAGCTAGGGCGCCTAAAGGTTCTTTTTATCACTTTTTTTCCAGTAAAGAGAACTTCGCCTGTGAAGTTCTCGCCTCCCAAGCCCGATACAATCTTTCCCTTTTACAAGAGGCGCTAAATAAAACCGACTTAAATTATCTCCGCCGTATTCTGGCTTTTTTCAAAGGACTTTTGGACGAAGTCAAAAAAAGTGAATTTCGCTATGGATGTCTTCTCGGAACTATTGGGCAGGAAATGGCGGCCAACTCAGAATCGTTGCGACAGGCAGTTGCGGTGGGCTTCGAAGAACAATGTCAGGCCTTAGCCGAGGGAATCTGCAAAGGGCAGCAAGCCGGCGACATCAACAAAGCCCTGGATCCGCAGATAACCGCTCTTTTTATTTTCAGCGCTATGCAAGGCGGTATTCTTATGGCTAAAGTCAAAAAAAACGATCAGCCCTTCCAGGGGTTTTTGGATAATATCATGCTATTGTTGCGTCCATAAATTGAACTTAAACCTCTGCTTGTTTTATAATAGGCAGGGTTCTGAAGCGGTATCCGGCCGCGCTTTCTTTTATTCCAGCAATATTTTTTCCACGATTAGTTGCGGCCACGGATATTCAGGATTGTGGTCCAAGGGCGGCATATATTTCAAATTAATAGCGACATTCTTGTTTCCGGGCGCATTTTGTAAAAAAAATCCTGTAAAATAATTCTGTTGATGATACGCCTGACCGTCAGCGGAAAATGCCGGATAATAATCGGCCAAGGGGGCCGTCTGATGCCGGGCTTGAGATTTTATGCGGCTCCGACCTAAATCTTGATCGGCAGTATCAATACCAGCGCGCAAATATAAAAAATCGGGCAGACCGGCATCCATAACCAGTGCAATCATAGCTAGTGCCTGAGTCTGGACAACTTGAACCCCATTTTGTATCCTGCTGACAATATAAATCCGTTTTATATTATCAATTTCCTCTGGCAAAGGAATCATCATCTCGGAATGATCCTGACTTAAAATAAATGGTTCGTCGGTTATTGCCAGCCGCACTCGCTGCAAATAATTATTATTCCATTTTTCCGTCACAGGCAACCACAGCATTGGAATAAGGGCCAGAAGCAAGGCGCTGGCCGACAGAGCCGGCCCCCAGCTTTTATCGCGCCGCCAGCGGCCTGTTGGTTCGGGGCGGCCTAAAAGCGGCAATAAATATTCCAGCAACAATCCCAGACAAATAAGGACGAACATACTCAAACATAGGGCTTTTACCCAGGCGTTTTCCCTTAAATAATGTTCAGACTCAGGCACCCACCAGGCTAATGACAATATTAAACCGCAACCCAAGCACCACCACAACAGAAAAGCGCTTCTAAACAGCCAAAGAGGAAACCACAATCCTTCTCCTTTGTTTCTCGCGGAATCGAGTTTGTTTTCTTCTTGGTAAACAACCCGGCTGCGCTGTAGTTTGCAGAACAAGAGTAAAAAAACAATAAACAGTAATATCCAGAAGGCGGCGTCAGTCCAGGCCAGGGCCAGAGGAGGCAAAGGTCCAAGGCAAATTAAACACAGACAAATGGCATGGATAGCTTGATTTCTTAATAAATTTATTAAAAGTCCGCAAGCGGCGGTCCAAAGGGCTAACATGGCGGCCAGCCATGCCCATATGTATATTGTCATATAAGCGGGATTCCATAGCATTACAGCCTGAGCCAGCATCGCCCACAGAACCAACCAGCATATCAGAAAAGAATAATGAGGATTTTCCCTGGCCAGCCGGGCCGCGACGGCAAAACGGCCGGTAAAGGCTATGAGATAGATCATTTTCATCCACAGCAGATAATTGCCCAGCAACGAATGAACATAAGCGGCCAGAATGAAAAATAAAAACATTACCAGAGTTATATAACGCAGATGCTGCCAGGAAATAAGCGCCTGGGGAAATTTTGTTTCTTCTTCCGCTTTCAGCGGCCACGGTCCCCAAAGCAACCAGATCCAGGCTGCCGCCATCACATACCAGGCATAAATATTACCCGCAGGCCAGATCCCGGCCATTATCAGAGGCGCTGCCAAGCCGGCTAATATTTCGCACCTGCAAATAGTTATTTTATTTTGAAACATATGAATGTTTATTATTTTTTACCACTAACGCGCTTAGGCCTGATTGTCAGCCAGATAGTCTTCAGTATAATCTGGAAATCGAGAGCTAAGGACCAATTTTCAATATAATATAAATCATATTCAATACGTTTGTGCAAGGAGGTAGGACCGCGCCAGCCGTTAACCTGCGCCCACCCGCTCACACCAGCTTTCACTTTATGCCGCAGCATGTAGCCGGGAATGTTTTTTTTAAAAATTGATATGAGTTCAGGGCGTTCAGGACGCGGCCCCACCAGACTCATCTCCCCTTTCAGTACATTCCACAATTGAGGTAATTCATCGACATTATGATTGCGCATCCAATTGCCGATAGGAGTACAGCGAGGATCATTAGCTTCCGCCCATACCGGACCTGTTTTCGCTTCAGCATTTTCATACATGGTGCGAAACTTTAACATGGGGAAAATACGGCCATCAAGGCCCATACGCGACTGCCGGTAAATTATCGCCCCGGGGGAAATAATTTTTATCAGCAAAGCTATAACCAACATCGGAATAGCTAAAATGATAAGACCCAATGACGACAAGATAATATCCAGCAGGCGTTTGGTGACACGAGGCCATCCCTGCAAAGAATTGCCGCGCAAATTTAGCAGCGAGATGCCGTCCAACTGTTCCATTTGCCAGCGCAAGTGTGACAATTCAGTAAAATCAGGCAATATCTTTATATTAACCAGCTCTTGTTCAATGCTGGCGACAATTTTCAATATATCCTGATATTCACTTATAGGCAGGACAATGATTACTGTGGCTATTTTGTATTTATGCAAACAGGCAGGCAACTGCCCGTAAGCGCCCAAGTTAGGCAATCCGTTAATATTTTGCACAGAATCCGGGGAAAGAAAACCTATTGTTTTTATTCCTAGTTCCGGGTGCGCGCTGATGTATTCACAAAGTTTGGGAAGCATGGGAGAAGCGCCGACTATCAAAGTATTTTCGCCGGCAGGAGAAGAAGCTAATATACTCCACATTCGGAAAAATAAAGGCCGGTATAAGATCATGCCCGCACTGAGCAGGCAGAAGTAAGTAATGAAAACCGAACGGCTAAAATCATAAGGACGCAGAAACCAGGTAATCCCGACTCCCACAAGTACCCCGAATGAACAAACTTTTATTAATTTCCAGTTATTATTTGCCCTTTGGCTCCAAGGGCGTTTATACAGATCACAAACGGACAACAGAAACATGAATACAGCCAGATGGATTCCTGATAAATAAAGATATACATTAAAGGGGGGAATAGCATTGTGGACAGAAAAAATATGAAATCTCAGGAAATAAGCAAGCAACCAGCTCGCCGCCACCAGACACAGGTCACAAATATATAAAATCAACTGGCATAGCTTCAACCGGTCTTGCAACATTGATTTTTAACAATCATCAAATTATCAGTTGCCACGGGCACGTTCATTGGCTTCCTGTGCTTTTTTACATTCCACACATAAAGTTGTCACCGGTCTGGCCTTCAGACGTTCGAAGCTTATATCCTCACCGCAGGCCTCACAAATACCATAGGTATCATCTTCCAGGCGCAACAGGGCTTCTTTTATTTTGGAAATCAGTTTTCGCTCCCGATCACGAATACGAAGTAAAAAATTCCGATCCGACTCCAACGCGGCCCGATCCGTAGGATCAGGAAAATTTTCTTTGCTATCGGTCATTCCTACTACGGTACGGTCTGCCTCTTTTAGCAATTCGTCCATTTGGTTTTGTAATAAGTCGCGAAAAAATTCTATTTTTTCCGGATCCATACTGGTTATTCTCCCCAGATTACTACGATCTGTCTACTAGAGATCGTGATCTTACCCGTGCATGCCCAGCATACATTAAATAGGACGCATGGGGGTTATCGACAATTATCTGTAATATCGGCTAAAACAATAATGCCGTTAAATTTAACAGAGTTAAGCAATGCTGTAAATAAATGGGGCTAATAAAAAAATCAATTTTTGTTGAAAAACCAATTTTTCTTTTTATTTATCCGTTCATGCATTTTGCTTTCGGATGTTTCTTTTTCCAAAAGTAACAGGCGCTCCAAAAGTTCGCGTTGTTCATCATTTAAATTTGACGGGGTTTTTATCAGCACCTGGATAATCAAATCTCCCTTCAAGGAAGTGCGTAAATTAGGCATGCCGTGTCCGGACAAGGTCAAACTCTGCCCGTTCTGAATACCTTCAGGTAATTTAATATCCTGAAGGCCGCCCAAAAGTGTATCCACTGCGATGTTTTTGCCCAGGGCCGCCTGTGTCATACTGACTTCAATTTGACTGTAAAGGTTGTCGCCATTACGTTCAAAATGAGAATGATCCGCTACTTGCACTTGCACCAGCAAATCGCCTCTGGGTAATCCCAAGCCGGCAGCCTGGCCCTCTCCGCTAAGGCGCAGACGTTGTCCGCCGGCAATACCTGCGGGAATTTGTACCGCTAATTTTTTTTCCTGATTTACCCACCCCTGACCGCGGCATGCCGGACAGGGATCGGTTACTCGGCGTCCATGTCCGTAACAGTCGGGGCAAGTCGTCGCCAGTTGGAAAAACCCCTGGCTGCGCACCACTTGGCCCTGTCCTTTACAAGTAGGACAAATAGGCGGTAAGGTTCCATTTTTTTGTCCATGTCCGCCACAATCCTGGCAGGGTTCCTGGCGTTGAACAGTAAAAGAAGCTTCCTTACCCAAAGCCGCGTCTTCCAGGCTTATACTCAGTTCATAGAGCAGATCTTTGCCTTTCCGCTGCGGCCGGTTATGTCCAAAACCAAACACACCTTCAAATATATCGGAGAAGGCGCTGAATATATCATGGACTCCGGAGAAGCCACCGGTATTATAACCTTGAGATTCCAATCCGCTGTGACCGTAAACATCATAAATGCGCCGCTTGTGGGCGTCGCTTAAGACTTCATAAGCCTCAGCGGCTTCACGGAAGCGGATCATGGCGTCAGGATCGTCCGGATTTCGGTCAGGATGATATTTTAAAGCCATCTTGCGGTAGGCTTTCTTGATAGTCTCGGAATCAGCGGTGCGTTCTACGCTTAACGTTTCATAATAGCAGGTTTTTTTCATGCTCTAATCTTCGTCTGGTTTTACTTCCAGAGCCGTCTGTTCCCAACGGCCCGCCGGCTCTCTGCCAACTGTGTACACCGCGCCCGAGGCGATTTCTCTCAGTGCCACTACAATGTCTTTATTTTTAGTTTTTATTTGGGGCACCGCGCCGTTTCTCAACTGCCGCACCCGTTTGGCAGCCATATGCACCAAACTAAAACGATTGTCCACTTGTTGTAAGCAATCTTCCACGGTTATCCGCGCCATAAATTTTTCCTTCACTAAATTATCAGTCAACCATATTCCCGCTATTGATGATAAAACATGTTCAGAGCGTTGTCCAGAGGGGAAAGTATAAATGAACTTACAGTAAAATGTGGCGGGAGTGACGGGACTCGAACCCGCGGCCTCTGGCGTGACAGGCCAGCGCTCTAACCAACTGAGCTACACCCCCTTAAGGTGATATGGTAGGCGGAACAGGGCTTGAACCTGTGACCCCCGGCTTGTAAGGCCGATGCTCTCCCAACTGAGCTACCCGCCCGTTCTGCCATTTCCAGCAAGCAATATTTTTACCAAATTAATATCAACTTGTCAAGACTCTGATCTTAAAAATAGCATGAAGCTTTAATTTTGCTATTCCTGTTTAATATGATAAGATTATAAAAAATATAGCAAAGTTGCTTTCTATGATGCCAATTTTCAAGGGAAATGATTATGAAAACTAAATTCAGTTCAATGCTCGGCATTGAATATCCGGTCATTCAAGGAGGATTACAATGGCTGGCCACCGCTGAATTTTGCGCCGCGGTTAGTAATCAAGGCGCTTTGGGAATGATCAACGCCACTATTCATGAAGATAAAGAATCACTGAAAAAAGAAATCGCTAAAACCAGGGAACTGACCGGCAAACCTTTCGGGGTGAATATTTCTATGCTGCCCCATGGCGATGATAAATTAATCGGGCAATATATGCAGGCGGTAATTGAGGAAAAGGTGCCGGTTGTTGAAACTTCCGGCCGCAGCCCCGAAGCATGGATCGCGGATTTGAAAGAAGCTGGCATTAAAATTATTCATAAAGTTCCGGCGGTCCGTTTTGCTCTCAAGGCTCAACAAGTGGGTGTGGACGCCGTAACTTTGGTAGGTTATGAGTGCGGCGGCCACCCCGGACCTGACAACGTGGCTACTTTGCCTATGTTATCCAGAGCAATGCAGGAATTATCAATACCGGTAATTGCCGGAGGCGGCATAGGCTGCGGCAACGGACTGGCGGCAGCTTTATCCATGGGAGCGCAGGCCGTGGTTATGGGCACCAGATTTGTGGCTACACAGGAATGCCCTATTCATAAAAATTTTAAAGACTGGATCGTACGCTCTAAAGAAACTGACACTATGCTTATTATGCAATCATTGCGCAACCCTATGCGGGTTTTGAGAAATCCGGCAGCGGAAAAAGTGGCCCAGATGGAACGGGCGGGAGCAGGATTAAACGAACTCATGCCTATTATAAGCGGTAAAATAAACCGCCAAAAATGGATGGACGGCGACATCGAAGGAAGTATTTTCACTATTGGGCAAATTGTAGGAATGATTACTTCGATTTTACCGGTACAGGAATTGATGCAACAAATTAAGCTGGAAGCTCAAACCTCAATTGCCGGACTGACTCAAGGACACACATAATAACCGGAAGACACTCCTGAAAAACAACAGTATTAAGATATCTAAGATATCTTATAGTTGTCGGCAAGTTGACGCATATCCGGGCCGGAAGCATCACAGAGGAGTCGCCCGCAATAAAATCAATTAAATGACAAACCGGCAATGACCGTCAATTCCGCAAACGATATTCAAGAACTCGAAAATTTTGATCAGCGTAGCCGCCGTCTTCTGGGCAGGGCTTTTATCCTGACCTGTGCTTTTATGCTTTTAGAAATAGGCGGCGGGTTGTACAGCGGTTCGCTTGCCCTTTTGAGCGATGCCGCGCACATGCTCCTGGACAGTCTTGCCCTGGCCTTCAATTGGCTGGCTATTGGCATCAGTCTGCGTCCGGCAGACACTACCCACACTTACGGTCACTACCGGGTGCAAGTGCTGGCTTCATTCATCAACAGCTTGTTGTTGCTGCTTCTCAGCGTCTGGATAGTTTACGAGTCTGTTACCCGCCTTATCACTCCCGAACCGGTGCTGGGACTATCCATGTTATTGGTGGCTGTAACCGGACTGGCGGTCAATATTGTGGTTTTGCATATTCTAAAACAGGGTAAACAAAATCTTAATCACCAGGCGGCCTGGGTTAATGTTTGGGGAGACACCTTAAGCTCAGCGGCCACAGTAGTGGGAGGAATTATAATCCTGGGCTGGCAGTGGTATTTGATTGATCCCATTCTATCCATTGTTCTGGCTTTGATCATTATAAAGGCGGCCTGGGGAGTGTTTGCCAAATCCTGGGATGTATTAATGGAAAGCCAGCATGGACTGCCTTCGTTGCAAGATATCTATCAAGCCATAAAAAAATTGCCGCAAGTGGAAGAAGTACACAATTTACATTTATGGAAACTTACCCCGGAAAGGCCGGTAATAACCTTACATGTCAAAGTCGCTCATACCAAGGATGCGCCCACAATATTGCGCCAGGTGCAGCAAATATTAAAGAACCGTTTTAATCTTGGTCACGCCACTATTCAAGTGGAAAGCGAAGAAATATTCCATGAGGATGAAGAGCCTAAATTATTTTTTGATTAAAGCGAGTTATGAATAAAAAAAGCATGCCGCGGTAAATAACATTGCCTCTATGGATGTACTTGTCTTAAATGGGTAATGATATATAATTTTAGTAAAATATTTAGGGAAGCGTTGCTCAAACTGACTTTTTAAAAATGCCTTTTGGTAATTGTGTGGGTAAAGCGGATAAAACGGATGTCATTCAAAGGCTTGTCCTTAGAATCCAACTATGGCATTTAATTATATGAATTCCGCCATGGAGGTAAACGTAGCCATTTTTCATAAGCTTTCAGCATCTTTTTAAATCCTAAGGATACGCCTTAGAATGACGGAAGGAAAATCGCGTGAACTTTTACAACCTTTCCGCCCGTAGAGAGGAGCTTAAGCTTTCGAAGTAATTCAGAAGCAGCGCTGAATGATGCGGTTAAGCAAATTAATCAGCGTTTCCTTAGAACTAACCAGATAGGACGGTTGTCCCTTGGCATTGACTAATAAAGAAATAATAGTAGATCATAATGATTATCTGCGCAATTCTGAAAGTGGTGTCAAACAGCCTGTCCCTCCATCAAAAGGAAATAAGGTTACAGCTGAATTACATAAATCAATTTCCACTATTTATGAAGTGGAAGGGTCTCTTGCTATCGGCGAAACTGTGCTGATGCAAGGTAAGTTACGCGATAACCCGGTTAAAGCGGTATTGGCCGGATGGATTGCCTCTGAATGCGTTTTACTCTCCCCTCCTCTGTCAATTCTGGCCGCAGGTCAATTTGTAAAAGATGAATTCCTGCTGATCCGATATTTATTTTTAGGCAAAGTTTTTGGATTTGAAACCATTGTCCGCAAAATGGTTTTAGATCCTCCTATGGTAATAGTAAGCTGGCCTGACCAAGTGGAAGTGGCATCCATCAGCCGGGAAATACGTTTGCGCGCTCGTCTGGAGGTATTAATCATCCTGTATAACGAAACAAAACAGGAAGTGCCGGTTAAAGGACTGCTTATTGAAATATCCAAAGGAGGATGCAGAATAAAAATTTCCTGGAATAATGATTATATGGAATATTGTATTCCCGGATCTTTGCTCGAACTTCATTTGGGTTTATATCATGACAAAAATCCCTTAAAAGTATCCTGCATTGTGAGGAATTTTTCCAAACAGGGCGGCTATGCCAATATGGGCCTGCAATTCGACAATAATTCTGAAAAATTCAAAGAAGAACTGGATTATATCCTCAATGTGCAGCTTATCCGCACCTGAGGACAAATTTTCAGTTATCGTGGCGGGAGGGGGTCATGCCGGCTGTGAAGCCGCCCTGGCTTCAGCCCGTATGGGAGCTTCCACCCTTTTGATAAGCCTCAGTCCCTTGGCCTCCTTGAGTTGCAATCCAGCGATAGGAGGGCTGGCCAAAGGTCATTTGGTGAAGGAAATAGATGCCTTGGGTGGCGCGATGGCCCAAATTGCCGACCGGGCATGTCTGCAATTCCGCTTGCTTAACCAGACTAAAGGTCCGGCGGTATGGTCAAGCAGAGCCCAGGTAGATATTGATCTCTATCCTGAATATATGCGCTCCCTATGCGATGAAACCGTTAACCTTACAGTTCTATCCGCAGAAGTGAGCGCGCTGTGGCTGGAAGGGAAAAAACTCAAAGGAGTTATTGTTAATGATCGCCAGAAAATATCCGCATCCGCGGTTATCTTGACTTCCGGCACTTTCTTAAACGGTTTGATTCATGTGGGGTTACAACAAACAGCGGGAGGGCGCTGGCTGGAAACGCCCAGCCTCAAACTTGCCGAACAGCTTCATCGGCTTAATTTTAATATCAGGCGCCTTAAAACGGGTACGCCCCCCCGCCTGTTGAGCAGCAGCCTGAACCTGAGCATCCTGGATATCCAAGCAGGTGATCCCAACCCGCGTATGTTCAGTTTTCAGCCCAAGCCGCCGGAGTTGCCGCAAACAGCCTGTTATCTAACCCGCACCACCGAGCTTACTCATAGCTTAGTGCGCAAAAATCTTGACAAATCTCCAATGTATACCGGTATTATCAAAGCTGCCGGCGCCCGCTACTGTCCTTCGTTGGAAGACAAAGTGGTAAAATTCGAACGGGAAAGTCATCAAGTTTTTTTAGAACCGCAAGGATTAAACAGCCCTTTAATCTATCCCAACGGCATTTCCACCAGTCTGCCTTTATCAGTACAAGAACAATTGGTACGAAGCCTGCCCGGTTGCGAAAACGCTGTCATTGTCAGGCCTGGCTATGCTATCGAGTACGATATGCTCAATCCTCTGGATCTAACCCCATGGCTTGAATCACAGATCATCGAAGGACTGTTTATGGCCGGACAAATAAACGGCACCAGCGGATATGAAGAGGCTGCCGCGCAGGGTCTGGCGGCCGGGATTAGCGCAGCGCGCAAAGTTAGAGGGGACACTCCTTATATATTCGAACGTTCTCAATCCTATATTGGAGTTTTGATTGATGATTTGGTAACCAGGGGAACAAATGAACCCTACCGCATGTTCACGTCACGCTCTGAATACCGTTTGAGCCTGCGTGAAGACAATGCTGATCTGCGTTTGACTCCTGTTGGGTATGAGTTGGGCCTGCTCGATCGCGCCGCCTGGAATTATTTTACCCAAAAACGTCATATGATCGATCAGACCTGGCAACGGCTGGAAAATATCAACTTCAAGCCCAACCATATTTTTAACCAAAAACTCGGCGATCTGGGCCAGGCTCCTTTAAAACAGCCTCAAAATGCCGCCCAGTTATTAGGCCGTCCTTCCTTATCGTTGTCTGATCTGGCCAGGCTGGAACCTGGCTTGAGCGATATCGTCAACCTGCCCCCCGCAATAACCGAACAGATATGGATTAAAGCCCATTATGCCGGATATCTCACGCGTGAAGCAAAACAGGCGCAACAGACGGTTAACCATGAACAGACGGCAATTCCTCCGGATATGGATTTCATCTTGCCGGGACTGTCCCGGGAAATTTGCGAAAAACTGGACCGCATCCGCCCTGTCAATTTGGGCCAAGCCGGCCGTATAAGCGGCATGACCCCGGCGGCATTGAATATTCTCAGCGTTTATTTACACAAACGAGCGGTTGATAAATAAGCAGAGAGTTCATAGAGAATTCTTGGTAAGTCAGGAGGCAGGCACGTTCATTGATAAAAAGATAATGTTGCTTAAGCTTGAGGGTGTTGATCTGTCGCGTTTAACCAAATTTTTTATCGGAAATCAGAATTAACCCATCTTTAACATTTTTTCTTTATTAAAAGGGAAAAAATGTTTTTTTGCCGACAAATTAAAAAATAGTCAATAAAATCAACTATAGAGTGTTCCAAATTTAATTTGTAGTGCCTTATAAATTTAAAATAATCATTGATGCGCGACTGCCCCCGCCGTATACTTAATTATTAACCCAAGTTTAACATTTATAAAAATTTTACATTAAAAATCAAAATGCCCTGGTCATTATGGACAGAGGTATTGCCACTCAGGCAACCTTGGATTGGCTGGTGAATGCCGGCTGCCGATATCTGGTGGTCAGCCGGGAACAGGCGCGGCAGTTTGATTTTGC
>JAIRYI010000058.1 GCA_031267815.1 Desulfarculales bacterium
TACTTTCATGTTGACGAACACGCGCCAACTGGGGATAAAGCGGGCGCGATTTGTGCTTGACCGCGGTTTTGTCAGTGAAGACAATTTAGGTTATATGCAGGAGAAAGGATATTTCTATCTGCGCATTCACCTGAACAAGACGACCGATGGTAAGGTTTTTGTTGGATTTTTGGCTTTGATTCTCCGCTGTTATCTAATGAAGAAAGTAAAAGGGAATAAAGACACAAAAAGCTTGACCCTTGAAAAGGTGTTGCTGGAATTGCGAAAGATAAAGACTGTCACTTTGGCTGATTTGAGCAAAGTCATCATGCCGCTGACCAAGCTCCAAAAAATAATTCTCAGCGCAATCGATGTGCCGGCAGAGGGAATGGAAAATGCATATGGCTGTATACTATAAAAAATGTAATAAATTTAGGTTATAACCGCCGGCCCCGGCGCTTGGTTCGGCCTGAAGGCTTATAAATCTTATAATGATAGATTGATAAAAATGGCTGAGCTGGGAGTTCAAGGAGCGGCCGGCGATGAATGCCGAAGGACAACCGACGCAATGCCTCGCATGGGCACGGCGGGTGGTATAAGGCCGCCGACGGCACTTATGCCCAAACCGCCCATCCTGGAGCCGGCAGTGGGGCAAGATAGCGGGTTTTTTTGTTCGGTAACGCAGGCCGCTTTTTGTTTCCTATAGTGGAAAGTTGTTGCCTTTCAATTCCGCTATATACCGCTTGATTCCGCCTGATTTCGTAATTATCTCAATTCTTGCCCTTGATTTATCTCAACCCTGATCATATATTTTCAAAAACAAAACACTGTAGCTACTCAATCGTATACTCCCGCGCGGCTCGGGCCAGAAAACCGCTGCGGGTCATACCAGCCAGGAAAGCTTAAGCGCTTAAAGGTCAAAGCCTTTCAGTCGTCCAGGTTTTTGATGTAATGCTGGGCGGCCACCGCCAGCAAGGATGAGCGGGTAAAACCGTATGTTTTAGCGGCGGCGTCCACCCTGGCCAAAATCGCCGGACGCAGGCTGACGGTTACAGATACCGGTTTATCCTCTTTAGCGGCGGGTTCGGCGGCCAGCACATACTGATACAGCGTTCCCTCCGCTAAAGTATATCCGCCTTCAGCCGCCATCCCTTCGGATTTTGCTTTAGCCTCTTCCAGGGTGGATGGAGCAGGTAAAGGATCGCCATCGCGCAACATGGAGAACACATGCAGAGTCAAGGCTTCTTGAGCCATTTTTAGCGCCTGTTCCAAATTTTGCCCTTGGCTTACACAGCCGGGCAAATCCGCAAAAGTGACGTCGTAACGCCCGGAGCCGTCTTCGTGGGGGTCTAAAGTAGCCGGATAGTACATAAGTTATCTCTCCTGTTATCTGAGTTTCAATCCGCTTTGTCTCTCAATGCTGTGCAGGGTTCCGGGTTTGATATCCTTGACCGGATGGGGCACAGTGACTTTACCCGGCTTGACCGGATGGCGGAAATGTAAGTGGTCACCAGTTCCGCCCACCAGATACCATCCATCCGTTTTAATCTTTTTTATAATTTCCCTGCTATTCATCGTTATGTTCTTCATCTTCCTAAATCTTAATTAATTATTACATAAAAATAAATAATTGTAACTAAAAAAACGTATTTTTATTTATTCGGCGGGGATGGGGACGGTGGAACAAAAGCTCTGCCTTATCAATCATCCTTGCACATTATACTTATCGGCGGCACGGGCCAGAAAACCATCAGTGAGTCATTATGTAACATATTCAAATTTTTTATTTTTTTCTTGCCGGTAAAGGGCACGCTCGGCCATCACCCCGGCGCTCCAGGAGTCTATCTCCACCAGATAGCCGTAGAGGGCTAAAGCATCCGGGGCGGATATGAATAGGCGTGGGCCTTCGGCCTGCCAAGTCACAGCCGGGTAGGCCGGTGGAGCGGGCAGGGGCGCCAGGGTCAAGGTCTCCGTCACCACCTGGGGCGGGGAAGCGCAGCCTAAGCATAAGCAAAGGCATAAGGCCATGTAGGGGCGGCAAAATTTAGGCTGCCGAAAAACAGCAAAAAAAACAACCTAAAAACCGGATCCCGAGGGAGGCAAATAAAAGGGGATTGAAAATCATTTGTGTGAAAGATGATACTGTATATGAGATTGGCAAAAAAGTAAGCGATGAGGAATTTGCGGCAATAAACATTCAAACTGCGAATATATTACCTGCTTGGAACTATATTATTGCTCCCTGCTAATAGTCAAGTTATTTATCGACAGATACTTAGAAGTCATTTATGAAATGACTTCTAACGGGAAGCAAGCCACATCTCGGCGATTTGCACCGCGTTGGTAGCCGCGCCCTTGCGGATATTGTCAGCCACCACCCACAGATCCAGGCCGTTTTCCTGGCTCAGATCCTTACGGATGCGCCCCACCAAAGTGAGATCCTGGCCCGCCGCCAAAACAGGCATGGGGTATTGGCGCGCCGCCGGATCATCCACCACCTTGACTCCGGGAGCCGCGCTTAAAATCTGCCGCGCCGCTTCCGGGCTTACCGGGCCGGCGAAAGTCACGTTAAGCGCTTCGCTGTGCCCGTAAACTACCGGCACCCGCACACAGGTGGCGGAAATCATGATATCCGGCTGGTGCATGATTTTTCTGGTTTCGTTGACCATTTTCATCTCTTCCCTGCTATAGCCGTTATCCTCAAAAACATCGATATGCGGTAACAGATTGTGAAATATGGGGTACGGATATACCTGGGCCTTGAGAGCCTGGCCCTGATAATGGGCTCTCGCCTGACCGGCCAGCTCATCAATGGCCTTTTGCCCGGTGCCGCTGACCGCCTGATAGGTTGCCACCACCACTCTCTTAATGGCGGCCAGAGAACTCAAGGGTTTCAGGGCTACCACCATTTGGATGGTGGAGCAGTTGGGATTGGCAATAATACCCTTGTTTTTATACATGGCTATATCTTCAGGGTTTACCTCCGGCACCACCAGCGGCACCTGTTCGTCCATGCGCCAGGCGCTGGAATTGTCCACAACCACCGTCCCGGCGGCGCTGGCCTTGGGCGCCCATTCCCGGCTCACTCCGGCGCCGGCGGAAAACAGAGCCAAATCAATGCCTTTAAAAGAGTCTTCTCCCAAGGCTTCCACTTTGATCCCGCTGCCTTTGACTGTCAGTTCCCTGCCTTGGGAGCGGGGGGAAGCCAACAGTTTCAAATCGGTATAGGGGAAATTACGTTCTTCCAGGCAGGCCAGCATCTGCTGTCCGACCGCGCCGGTGGCGCCGCACACAGCTACATTCAATTTTGAGGGCATACAATTTTCATCCTTAAAAAACGTAAAATTAATCCTTGAAGGTCTTGCCGCCGTTAGCAACGCGCATCCGTTTCAGCGGTCATTTCATAAATGACTTTAATCCCCGCAGGGCAGGCCCGGCGCGCCGGGATTATTTTTCATCCGCCAGATAGCCGGCCAGCTGTTTTTGCCTTCTGGCCACCCAGCCGCCATAGCCGTCAGAACCATTATAATAACGCATAAGGCGGTTGGTATCCACATAACCGCCGGGACTGGCGCGATGCATAAGTTCTTTCAAATGAAAAGCAGCCATATAGGCGGATATGGTAAGATGGCGTTCCAGGAGAATTCCGGGCGGAGGAGGGACCAGGCCATGGCCGCTCATGGACTGAATAATCAGTTTACGGGTGGGAGAAAACAGTTGAAACGGGCTGGCCGAGCGGTTGGAGTCGCCCAGCACGTTGGCGTAAAAAGTCTCCTGATGGGCAATGGCCAGCATAAAAGTGCGGGGCACGGCAAAGGCGTCCGCCGCGCAATAAATATCAAAAGCCAGATGACGGGCATATTCTCTGCCGGATCCCTGATAGTCAAGACCACGGTTGGTCATATAACCGGTGAGCCTTTTTTCGATGTAGGGGCTGATGCGCTCGACAAATTCCGCCAAAGTCATATTTTCCACCAAGTCCAGAGGAGAGACCCGTCCCTGGAAACGCTGCGGAGTTTGCCACAATTCCCGCACCTGGGCGGCCGCGGATTTATTGCCCGCCACCGCTCCCAGCGATTCGGCGGGAGAGAATCCCAAAGCGCGGTATTCGTCATAAAGCCGGTCATAAAAGAGACCGGACCCGAACGGATCTCCGGGTTCGTCCGCAGTCCGGCGGGAGACGTCACGGGCGATGCGGGGCCTGGCATTGACAATTTCCAGGGCCTGGTAAGCCATCTGGCGTAAAGCGGACTGTTTTTCCGGAGTCATTTCCTGACCCTGACGGCGGCAAAGGGCCAGGGCTTGAATCTTGAGCGTATCCTGGGGCAGCCGGAGCTGGCCGGCCAGACGGGCGGCTTCTTCTTCTATCCAGGCGGGCAGAGGTTCGTCTTTAAGCCGGGCCGGGGTCAGATCGATCAACAGTTCAGCCTGGGGCTGCATTATCCGCGCTGTCACCGGAGAGGCAGCCGGAGAGGAAAGGCGAGCCGGGATAAATTCTTTTTCCTGCCGGGGCGGGTGGAAGGAAATCATCTGTGGGCTTTCCCGCAAATCCGCGGTTCCCGAAGCGGTGGGATTGCCAAGGAGCAGCCCGGCGCTCAACAAAGCCGCGAAAGCCCAGCCGTGCAAAACGGAACGGCCCGTTTCTTTCAGGAGTTTGCGCACCTGACGCAGATTACCCCGGATCCGCTGCGCCTGCTCACTGCTGATAAGCGTATCCGGCGGCGATATCCGGCGGCCATCCTCCAACGGAGACGCGGGCCTGCCCAAAAGCGCGGTCATATGCTTGAGGCCGCTGTGCATTTCCTGAGCGTAAGCGGCCTGGCGGGATGCTTCCGCCCGCCAACGGCGGATTTCATCGTCTTTGCGTCTGAGCTTGCTCAGAGCCCGGTCAAGCTCCGCGGCCAGAGCGCCGATGCGCCCGGCTTCCTCGCGGGCATTATCCAGCTGCTCTTTGAGCAGCTGGCTTTCCAGAGCCTGATTGGTGAGGGCCAGACGCACTGAACGCTCCATGGCCAGGCGCGCCAGGGACTGATCCCGCTCACCCGCGGCCTGATCGTATCTGACCCGCAAAGACTTAAGTTCTTCTTGATTGACAGCCAGATTATGGGCCAGATGTTCCTGTTTCACTTCCAAGGCAATGTTGCGCTCCTGCTGGGCTTTGAGTTCGTCCAGCACCTGGCGCGACTGGCGGTAGAGACGGTGGCGCTCCAGCGATTTGGCCCGCAGAGCTTTGACGGTCTTGCCCGCCCAATCCAGTTTATCCCGCAACCGCTCGGCTTCCTGCCTGATGTTTTCCAGTTCCGCAAGTCTGGCCTGACTGTCCGCCCGTTCCTGTTGCAGAGAACGCAAGGTCTCGGCCGCCTGCCGGCCGCGTTCCTCTTCCTGACGCCATGCCTCCCGCGCCCGGAGCAAATCGGCCAGCTGTTCCTGGCTTGAATTATAGGCTGCCTGGCTTTCGGCCAGCCGTTCATGGAGGGTCTGGTTTATGGCCTGTTCCTGTTCCCGTTCCGCTTCAAGCCGGGCCTGTTCCCGCTCCCGTTCCGCTTTGAACCGGGCCTGTTCCCGCTCCCGTTCCGCTTCAAGCCGGGCCTGTTCTCTGGTCTGTGCCTCATTGAGCCGGATAAATTCTTCCAGCTGCCTGAGGCTGTCCGCTTCCCGGCGGCCGGCCTCGCTCAGCGCTCCTTGCAATTCCCGGACCTGTTCCTGGGAGGTATGCAGGCGGGCATTTTCCGCCAGTAAAGTTTCCATGTTTTGCCGGTAATGGTCTCTTTCCTGGCTTACATGGACAAGAGTTCCCTCCAGTTTGTCCGCCTTGACCCGGAAGTCCTGTCCTTGCGACTTTTCTTCCTGGAGCGCCTGGATTTTGGTCTGGCTGATGTGATCTTCCAATTCCATCTGGCGCAGGCGCGTCTGCAGACGCAGGCTGAGTTCGCGGCTGAATTTCAGCGCCTCTTCAGACGCCGTTATGGAATTAAAGGCGCGTTTTTGCGCGGCTTCCAATTCCAGGCGGTGGGACCGTTCCCGGCGCAGGCGGGCGGCGGTGCGCCCGCGCCCGGCTTTGCGCAAGGCTTTTTCTTCCAGAATCAGGGCCACTTCCCGTTCCAGGCGTTCTTTTTCCCGCACAAGAGGTTCGCGGATGGACTTGGCAAAGTTATCGCTGACAAGATTTTGCCAGTAGGCAACAGCCTGTTCCATGTTTGCCAGGTTTTGCCAGGGCAGAGCGGCGGGCTGCCAGCGGCGCCAGAAAGTGTTGTAAAATTTCAGGGACAAGGGAGTCCTGACCAGATTCCCCACCTGAGGCGCCGGTATGGGCCAGGAGAGGGTTTCTTTTTCCTGCCGGGACAGCAATTCTTCCGCCCCTTCCAGTAGCCGGCCTTTAGCCGCCAATTGCGGCCACAGGCCGGCCAGCGGACTCAGAATCTTGACCTGCTGCTGCCAGGCGGCGCGGACATGAGGAATCTTTTGCCTGCTTTCCTTAATTTGGGCCAAGCGTTCCTGCTGCCAGCCCAGCGCCTGGGTCAGGCAGGCGCGCTCTTCTTTGGCGCTTGCCCTCCATTGTTCAATCCATATTTTTCCCCGTTTGAGATCCTGGGGCAAGGCCCGGCTGAGAAGGGGGAGCTGCTCTTTCAGGGCGGCGGCCTGATCTTGCAGAGGCAATAGCCTGGCTTTGAGCAAAGCGAGTTTGATGTCAAATTTGCCCATAGGATGGCCCGCTTGCCGGGCCTGATTCAGATCTTCCACCAGAGACTGGAACTGGCTTTCCAATTCTTCACTGCTTTTGAGGATATCCCGGCTGGCCTGCTGCCAATTTTGCAGATCCCGTTCACTCCGGGGAAGGCGCTCTCCCAGCGTCAGGAGCAGTTTTTCCAGGCGAACAACCCGCCTGTTCCAATACCGGGCCTGTTCAAGAGAATCGCTCATGCGTTCCTCTATCCGGCTGTCTCCGTCCAAACCCCAGGCCAGGACAAGTTCCCGGCTTTGGGCCAGGACATTTTCAAGCGCGGGCTTTAAATTCAGGCCTTCTTCCAGCAGCCGTTCCTGGGCCTGATTATCAGCCTGTTTTTGCGCAAGCTGCTCCCCAACAGCCTCTAGACTGGCCTGGCGGGTCTGTAATTCCTGAACAATTTTTTCATGTTTGCGCTGGCAAGCGCTATATGCCTCCTCCGCCCGGGCTTGTTCCTCTTCCGCTTTTTTTTCATTGACCAACAGCTTGACCAAAGCGCCCTGCAAAGCTTTAGCTTGCAACAATGCCTGATTGAGTTTATCCTTATGAGTATCTGAAGGAGACTCCTGCAGGGTTTTGATATTGGCCCTGAAGATCGTTCCCTGCCGGCGGAGCCGCTCCAGGCCGGACTGAACGGCGGCCAGTTGCCGGGTCCGTTGCCGGCAGTTTTCCCTGGCCTCGGTCAATTCCCGCTGGGCCTGCTGACGCAGGCGCTTTATTTCCGCCCAGGCGCTGGTCAGCAAAGTTTGTTGATTCTGCCTCTGTTTTTCAGCGTGAGCGCAAAGGGCGGTTTGCCGGCCGAGCCATTCGTCCAGGCAGGCGGCGCTCAGAACCGGGGAGGGAGGGCTGTCCGGCCATATGCTGACAAGTTCAGCCAGGTTTTCCGCCCCCTCGCCGCTGCCGGCCCTGTCCTGGGGTAAGCCCAGGCTGGACCAGATATACTTTATCTGTTCGATCTGCTGGGTTATGCTGGTTATGGATACGCTGTTCATAAAACAACCACCGCCGCCTTCAGAAGAGGCATTTAGTGCATAATTGTGATTAGTTATAATAAAGATGACATCTTTTTTCAGCAACGTCAAGAAGTTCGCGTATATTAGTCTGGCTTTTTGTCTGCCCACGGCGGCTTTGGCTGAGAGCATCCCCTTTGTGGTCAAAGACATAGACCGCCCGGAACAGGCGCGCCTGCTCTCCAGCCAGGCCTGGCCGGACGGAAAAGGCCAGGAAGAGATTATGTTCAAATTGGCCTATGTGCGCGGCCTGCTGGACGCCTGGCAGATAGCCTCCCTGGCGCCTCAGGCGGCGCGGCAGGCCTTGCGTGACCTGGACGGCCTGAACCTGCAGGAGCTGGCGGAAGCGGTTGACGCTTATTACCGGGCGGATCCGGCCCACTACGCGCTTCCGCCCGGCTCGGTTATTTTGCGGATAATTGCTCAGTATCGCGATAAGGAAGGCATAAATGACCATGACAGACAAAACTGAACAGATATTGCATAAAATCAACTCTATATTGAGCGGAGCCTTTTTTGCGCCCCTTAATTTCAACGACTGGCTGGGTTTTCATTTTAACCAGCCTTTTCTGCTGAGTTTGGCCCCGGACGAGCTTAAAGATCTTTTCGCCCGCTGCGCCCTGGCCGATCAGCGGCTGAACCCGCAAAGCGGGCTGGAACCCCTGGCCCGGCTCATCCGGGCGGAGGATCCCGTAAACCTGTTGGCCCAGGCCCTGGCCAGCCTGAAAGACGACCGCCCGTTTCTGCTCCACCGTACTTTGAGCCAGCTGCCCGCTTTGAGCGAAGGCGAATTGGATCCTGACGATTTTGAAGACTTGGAGTCAATGCTTGAAGAAGCTTTACAGGCCGGGCTGGGCCTGGGCCATAGCGCCGGGCAGGAGATAAAAAACCTGCGCGCTCAGGCTCTGAGCATGTTGGAACCGGCTGATAATGAAAAAATAACTGCCGAGACCAAACGCTTGCTGACCTCGCCCATGCTGCGCGAGATTCAGACCGAAAGCCAGTTGCGCCTGTGGATCAGTTCAGGCGGAGGGGCGGAAGGCATTGATCAAAATATTCTGCCCCATGTGCTGGTGGAAACCTGGACCGCCTGGAGCGGGGCAATCACCGGAGCCGATCCCTCCCCGGAGCTTTTGTGCGCCTGCCGCCCCGGTTTGCGCATCAGCGAAGATATGCTGAACAGTTATCTGCCTCCGGCAGAGGAGGATCATCCTCACCTGTCAGCCACCTGCCCCTACTGTCAGGGCGCCAATGTCATTCAGGTGGATGAAAAACAAATCACCACCGCCCACCGCTGCCCGCATCTTATTTTTATCGGCACCAATGACCCGCTGCATTTATTGCGGGTGCTTCTTCTGGCCCCGGCGGAAATGGGCGAAGATGTAGTCAACCTGCTTGATTCTTATTATAATTCTCCCAGCGATCACGGCATCTTTGCCACTTTTATCTGCGATCTGTATCAGCAGATGTCAAACCAGGACCGCTTGAAAGAAGCTCCGGTTAGCAGTATCCCCTCGGGCCAGCCCCACGCCAGCCTGCGGGCCTATTTTACCCATCCTTCCACCAGGCAGATGGACTGAATGAATTTACTGACGCTATTACAGGAATTATGCCTGGTCCCGGCGCCCTCGGGACAGGAAGGGGCTTTGCGCGAGCTTATCGCGGCCAAAATTGAACCTTTCTGTCAGGATTACCGGCAGGATCGGAGCGGAAATCTGCAAGCCTGGCTGGGAACCGGTCAGAAACCCTGCCTGATGCTGGACGCCCATATGGATGAAGTGGGGGTGATGGTGCAGTCCCTGGAAGATAACGGCTGTCTGCGCCTGACACCGCTGGGGGGTCTGGATGCCAGGCTGGCGCCAGGGAGCAGGGTCTTGCTTCTGGGCGGGCAGGGGCAGAGAATAAACGGGATCATCGGTCTGGCGCCGCCTCATGTGGCCGCCAAAAATGAATTCCTTCCTGCCTGGGAGGATTTATATCTCGATATAGGGGCGGGCGGTCGCTGTGAGGCCCAAGCCCTGGGGGCGGAGATCGGGGCCTGCGGGGTGCTGGACGCGGGCCAGGGCATGATAGGCAAAGACGGGTTTTTCGCCCGCAATCTTGACGACCGGGTGGGTTGCGCTCTGCTGATATGGCTTTTGGAAGAACTTGCCGGCCAGGACTTGCCTTACCGCCTCTGTTTTAATTTTTCCAGCGCCGAGGAAGTGGGCCTGCGGGGGGCGGCGGGAGCCGCCTTTCATATTGCCCCGGATCTGGCTCTGGTGCTGGAGGCCACGGTGGGAGATACGCCCGGTCTGGTCAGTTACCGCCATCCTTCCCTGCTGGGGCAGGGCCCGGCCATAACCGTGATGGACGGACGGCAGATTGTGCCCAGGGAATTGGTGCTTTCCCTGGAAAGAGCGGCCCGCCGGGCCGGCGTGACCAGCCAGCGCAAGCGTCCGCCCTTCGGCGGAACCGATGGCGGCGCCATTGCCTTATCCCGGGCAGGAGTGCCCACCGCGGTTTTAAGCATCCCCACTCGCTATATCCACTCTCCGGTCTCCTGGCTGCGCCTGGCGGATCTGGAGGCCGGGGCCGCGCTTATAAAAACCTGGATATTGCATCACTGTCCTTTGGGAGGAATCGATGGCGACTAAAAAACCAGTGGCGGTTTTTATGGGCGACAGCCTGACCGAATACATGCCCCCGCCGCAGCCGCGCGATTTTGAAATCCGGCTGGCCGGTTACAGCGGCATGGGAGTGGAATTTCTGCGGCGCATGGCGGGCCGGATCTTAAACCGCCATCAGCCGGATATAGTCTGGCTGTGCATCGGCATAAACGATGTATGGGGTTTTGAACAGAGTTCTGTCCGCCCTTCCGCCTGGGAAGAATCCTTTGCCGATTTGTGCCGGATCATAACCGGCAGCGGAGCCAAACTGTATGCCTCCACTTTGATGCCGGTGGAAAATTGCGGCTTTTTCAGCGGGTTTAATCTGGAACACATCCGGACCATGAACGCCATCATTGTCCGGCAGGCCCAGGCCTGGGGGGCGGAAGTAGTGGATTCCTATGGCCATTTTGCTGATGCAAGCGGCTACCTTCCCCCCGGCTGCACAGAAGACGGAGTTCATCTTACCGACGAGACTTATCGCCGCTGGACGCCTTTCATCTGCGCCAGCCTGGGCCTGTCCTGACCAAAAATATTTAGAACTTAACCGCCGGGAGAAAGAAAATAATGAAGCGATATGTAATCATAGGCAACGGAGCGGCCGGCGCTTCGGCGGCGGAACAGATCCGCCTTCTGGATAATGAGGGGAGCATAACCATGTTCACCAGGGAAAGCCATCCTTTTTATTACCGCCCCCGTTTGCCCGAATATCTGGCCGGAGAAATAAGCCTGGATAAATTCACCATGCATTCTCCGGATAAATATAAACAGTGGCGGGTGGATTTACGCCTTGAGGACAGCATTGTCTCCATAGACCCCAAGGCGGGCCGGGTAGTGAGCGCCAAGTCCGGCCCCCTGGACTATGACGCCCTGCTGCTGGCCTGCGGAGCCAGCGCCAATATTCCCTCCCTGCCCGGAACGGATAAAAAGGGAGTTTTTGCCCTGCGCTCTTTGGAAGACGCCAACGCCATCAAAGCCGCGGCCGCCCGGAGCGGGCAGGCGGTGCTGGTGGGAGGAGGTCTCATGGGCTTGGAAGCTGGCCACGCTTTGATCAAACTGGGGCTTAGGGTGCAGGTGGCGGAATTTTTCGGCCGTCTCCTTCCCCGTCAGATGGACGCGGCCGGAGCCGGGCTTCTGCAAGCCCTTCTGGAAAAAATGGGTTTTGTTTTCCATCTTAATGTCCGGGTCAGGGAAATAAGCGGCGCCGATTGCGCCCAGGGCCTGCTCCTGGAAAACGGAACTTGCCTTCCCGGAGGCCTGGTGATTTTCTCCGCCGGCATCCGCCCCAACCTGGAACTGGCCATTGACCTGCAAACCGACAAAGCCATTAAGGTTAATGAGTATATGCGCACCAGTCAGCCGGGCGTCTGGGCGGCCGGAGACGCGGCCGAATATCAGGGCCAGCCCGGAGGCATCTGGCCCACCGCCATGGCCCAGGGCAAGGCGGCGGGCGCGGACATGGCCGGGAAGCCCTTCCCCTATCTCCCCAAACCGCCCAGCGCCTCGCTTAAGGTGGCGGGCATTAACCTGACTTCCGCCGGGGACATAGACCCGGAGGACAAACTGACCGCAAAACGGCTGATCCGGGGCGATAATTACCGCAAGATCATCCTGCGGGACGACGTCATTAAAGGCTTTATCTTCCTGGGTGCGGCGGAAGGGGTGCGGCAATGCGCCGAGGCCATGAATCAGGGCAAAAAACTGGGATCCCTGACTGACGAACTGGACAGGGAAGATTTTGACTTCAAACGCTTAAGCCTTTGAACCGCTCCGGCGGTTATAAGGACAGAAAACAAGAGCTTACCGTAAATGACTCAAGACAGCCCAGCCTTAAGCTTCAATAACCTGGGCGCGGCCCATAATCAGGGATTGCGCGCCGCTCTGGCTTTAAGCCTGGCTCACGGCCGGGCCATAACTTTTCAGGGCCTGAAAGACGACACTCCTCATCCCCGTCCCGGTCTGGGCGCGGCCAGCCTCAATCTCCTGGCCGCCCTGGCCCGTTTGAGCCAGGGCGCCTTCTCCGGGGTGACAGGAGAGGAAGAGGGCAGTTTCACCCCTGGCCGTCCCCGCGGCGGCCAGTACAATCTCTCTTTGTCCGCCTTGCGCTTTTCTGAAGCTCCTCTGTCCTGGATGCTGGAGGCAGCCGCTTTGTCCTGTCTCCAGCTGGAGGAAGATCTCTGTCTCCTGGTCAGCGGCGGGGGCACCCATGTCTTCGGCGGGCCTACTTCCGAAGAGGTCAGTCAGCTCATTCTCCCCCTGTGGGCACGGGCGGGCCTGAAAGCAAGCTACAGCGAGATTGCTCCCGGCTTCCACCCCAACGCCGGCGGGGAAGTGGAAATAATCATTGAGCCGTGTCAAAATCTCACCGCGCTGGAACTCATCGGCTCTTTTGTTCCCCAAACTTTGGGAGTGGAGGCGGTCAGCGCCGATCTGCCCTCTTATCTCATGGAAAACGCTCTGGAAGCGGTGAGAGAACGTATCTCCCGCCACCGCCTGCCCGACCCTTTGACGAGCCTGCGCCGGCCTCTGTCCGGGCACGGCCAGAGCCTGCTTCTGTGGGCGGATAACGGAAAATGGAGGCTGGGTTTTTCCGTTACCGGACGCAAAGGAACTCCCCTGAACTCTCTGGCCGCCCAAACGGTGGAAGAACTGGTCGCTTTTCTGGGCAGCGGGGCCAGCCTGCCCTCCCGTCAGGCCCTGTGGTGTCTGCCTCTCCTGAGCCTGGCCGGAGGAGTAAGCCGGATTCAGGTGGACAGAGACGAACAGCCTTTGCGCGCGGCCGTCCAGGTACTCAACCGCTTCCGCCCCGGCAGCGCCTTGCTGCTTCCCTGGCAGGAAAATTTTCTGCTCCAGGTACAGGGAGGAGACTGATCAGGACTTCCGCCATCTGTCATTGCTTCCCGCCCGTGAGGAGCGCGAAGCAATCCAGAAACAATATGGCGGACAAATTTTTTAACCGCGGCGAATTGATCAGCGTTTCCTTAGATTTGTTGAAAATTAAATTTGATTGGCAACCGCCAACGGCTACGCCATAGACGCGCCTTCCTTGAGCGGCGCTGCCGGCATCGGGGAATTGGGGTTGTCTTTTAAACCCGTGGCCGGAACCCCTTTCAGTTTTAATCTCGGGGCGCAGGGCTATATCGGGAAAAGAGAGGGAGTGAGCGGCAGTTTGCAGGCGAAATACGAATTTTAAGCCGGTAAAACCAGTAAATTTTCTCTCCCTGGGTTCAGCTACCTTGCCGGAATCTCTGATTCTCTTCCTCAGCCAAGCGGAGCAGGTCCTGAGCGTGGCGGCGGGCGCTTTCCCCGGCTCCCAGCATCCGGCTCAGTTCTTCCTCCCGCGCCTCGCCGTCCAGCCGAAGCAGATTGCTGCTGGTGCGGCCCTCGCTTACCAATTTGCTCACCCGGTAGTGGCGGTCAGCAAAAGCGGCGATCTGGGGCAGATGGGTTATGCAGACAACCTGAGCGCCGACAGCCAGACGGGCCAGCTTTCTGCCCACCTTAAGGCCCATGTCCCCTCCTATGCCCGCGTCCACTTCATCAAAAATGAGAGTGGGCGAACCCATTTGGCGGGCGCTTATGCCCCGCAGGGCCAGGAGCAGGCGGGAAAGCTCGCCGCCGCTGGCGGTGTGGGCCAGCGGGCGGAACCCTTCGCCCGGATTGGGGGCCATATAGAACTCCGCCCCCTCCAGGCCCAGGCTGCCCAGGGGGCCGGCCGGGCTGTCCACGGTCATTCCCCCCGGGGGCGGGAAGCGAACTTCAAAGCGGCAGCTGCCCATGCCCAGATCCTCAAGTTCCTCTTCCACCTGGCGGGCCAGACGCTCTGACGCTTCCCGGCGGGCGGCGCGGAGTTTTTCCGCCTGCTCCGCCGCCGCCTTGACAGCCGTCTCCCTGGCCGCTCCCAGACGTTCCAAATCCTCCCGGCTTTCTCTCCGGCCGGCCAGTTCCCGGCGGGCTTTTTCCAGGTAAGCCAGGGCCGAATCCACGCTCCCTCCATAGCGCCGGGCCAGACGCTGCAACAGATTCATCCTCTCTTCCAACCGTTCCAGCCGCCCCGGCTCATCTCCGGCCCGAGCGCTGTAATCACGCAGGGAATAAGCCAAATCCTCCAAAGTATAATAGCAGTCTTCCGCGGATCGGGCGGCCGGAGCCAGGCTCCCGTCCAATCCGGCCAGATCCCGCAGCGCGTTGAGGGCTTTTTTAAGACCGGCCAGGACATTTCCCTTTTCCGTGCCGTAAAGGTGCATATAGGCGCTCTGGCTGAGACCGGCTCTCTGCCCGGCATTGCGCAGGAGGCTGTATTCGCCTTTCAGTTCTTCTTCTTCCCCGGAGCGCAGCCCGGCCTCCTCCAGTTCCGCGATAGCCTGTTTCAGGCGTTCATCTTCTTCCTGACGCCGGGACAACTCTTCCCGTTTCCGGGCAATACGCCGTTCCAGCTCGCTTATCTCCTTGAAAGCCAAAGCCTGGCGGCGGCAGGTCTCGCTCTGCCCGGCAAAGGCGTCCAGAAGGGAAAGATGCTCTTCCGCCTTGAGCAGGCTTTGCTGACCGTGCTGACCGCACAGGCTGACCAGAGGGGAACTTGAGGCCAGCAAGGCGTTTAAAGTACTCAAGCCGCCGTTGATCTGCACCCGGTTGCGCCCTTCCCGGCTCACCACCCGTTTGAGCAGGAGATCCGCCTCAGGCCCGGCCGTTTCCGGAAGCAGAGCCGCTTCCCGGGCAGAGAGGTGAAACAGAGCTTCCACTGTTGCCGTCTCCTCGCCCTGCCGGATGAGATCCGTCCCCGCCTTGGCCCCCAAAATGAGATTGAGAGCAGAGAGGATAATGGATTTGCCCGCTCCGGTTTCGCCGCTGAGTACGGTAAAGCCGGGGGACGGCTCCAGTTCCATGTTCTGGATAAGCGCAAAATTTTTAATCAGCAGCAGGCTGAGCACTAATTGGTCCTCAACAGGGGGAAATGCCTTGCGTCTCCTTGGGGGAAGCGGTCTGAAAGCGCCCCAAGGTTTGTCCCCGCGCCCGGCGGGCGCGGGGCGGATATATTTTTAATTTTTTGACAGTATTTTTAACTTTACTCATCATAAATTATCATTGAAAGTTGCCTTTTTGTCATGAAGGGGAAGATAATTTATTTTTCAGCCAAACTGGAAAGTTCCGGAATTATGATATAATTGCGGCAGACGGCAGTTTACTGCTATAATAGTTAGGCGATGCTTTCCCGTCATTGCTGATGAACCGTTCCCTTATCAAGGAGAATGAAAATGAACAAAATTTTTGCCGGTATTATTTTAGGCCTGACGCTGTTTCTGCCTCTGGGCTGTATGCATGACCACTACTATCCCTTTTTGCCGCCAACGGCAGAACCCACCACTCTGGAAAGCATACACGGCGTGTGGGCGCTTGACCGCAACGCTTCACAGATATTTAACGTTGATTTCAGCGATTTTTTTGTCTATAACCTGGAAGCCGGCAGTCTGATCATGGAAATAGATTCTTCCCGCCGCACCCTGACTTTCCTTATGGCGGAGCGGGAACCAATCATAGCTTTCTTTCAGGTAATCAACCCAGCCGCGCTTGACCCTGATCTTCCCGGCATGGCCCCTGTCAATGAAAACAGCCTTTACCTGGAAGTTCCGGACCGGGATTGGGTGATTGAGCTGACCCGAGTTACCGATGAGCAGCAGTGTCCCATTCTTTACTACAGCCGGCCGGATATAATCGGCAGCGACGACCATTGCATTTTTGTTGTCCCAGGCCAGAGTTCTTCCGCCCAAGCCTCCGCCGGCCAGGAAGAGCGGATTCAGGAAGAAGAGTAAGCTTTTTGCCTCCGAGGTACGGCCCTGGCGGCCGCATCCTGGAAATCAGCCGGCGGCGGGGCTTAATGGTAAAGGAACAAAGAGGAATCAGCTTGCCGGCCTTTGTGGCTGCCCAAGGAGTTTTATTTGTCCCCTGATCCCGGCCCTCAGATCGCCCTGGAAGCACCTCTGGCCGCCCTCCTGGCCGAGGCGGGATTTTATCTGGGCCGGCTCAGCCTGCTCAGAAAAGTCTGGACTCCCTGGCCTGGATTTGCCTACTGGCCTCTGACCGCCCGTGCCGCGCTTCTGGAAACAAGAGACGCGGGCTATGAAGCGGACTTTCCCACCTTGCTGGGCCTGGGCGCTCTGCCCAGCCCCAGCCGTCCCAGCCGGGGGCTGCGCATGGCCTGCGGCTGGATTCTGGCCAAGCGTGATCTGGAGGCCGGCAGCCAGGACAAACCCATTATCCCTTCCCAGGCGGCCGAAACCTTCTATCGCCTGGACGCTCCTTGGCTGAAGCGGGGCACAGCCTCGGGCAGGCCGGATCTTAATCTGCCCGGCCTGGGAGTGTGGAGCCTGGCCCCCCGTCTTTTGCAAAGCGGGCTACCCCCTCTGTTGGTTTTGGCCATCACCCTGGCCTCCTGGCAGCATCAGGGGCCGGATCATCCTAAACGCGACCCCTGCGGCTGGCTTTTGGGCGCGGTTTTGGGCGGGCGCATGGGCATTATCCCCCAAGCCTTGGAAGGCATGGGCGCGGCCCTGGCGGAGAGCGCGGCCTCGGAGGCCGGAGGCCGGCCCGGAGTCCTGGCCCGCCTGCGGGCCAGCGGAGGATGGCGGGAATTCGCGGCCTGTTTTTTCCGGGCCGTGGCCCTGAACGCCGGCCGCCTCTGTGAACTGGCTCTCAAGGCTCAGGAAATGCTCATCGCTCACCGGGAACTCATTTCCACCTGGGTCAGGGCGCCCCGCCAGCCGGCTCTGCTTCTGGACCTGCTGCTCAAACGCCCGGTGCTGGAACTTCCTGAAATCGCGCGGGAAATGGAAATAACCCAGCGCACCGCCGCCGGATTGGTCACCAAGCTCAAAGAATTGGCTGTGCTGGAAGAAATAACCGGCCAGAAAAGAGGCCGGCGTTTTGCCTACCGCCCCTTGCTGGATCTGCTCCTGCCTCCGCAAGAAGAAAAATAAACGCCCAAGATATCCTTAAAAAATGCTGATTAACGGGGTTTTCAAAAATATCTCTTGGTAATTATGCAGGTTTTATGATTTTATAAGTATTGACCTTGACATCCTGTCCGGACACGGTAATATTATATTCTAAACATACTAATTACCTATGTATACAGTATATTGAAAGAAGAAACGTCCCTCCGGCCTGACGCCGGATATTTACGCGGAAAGCGGCCTGGCCGGCTGGAGGGGGGTGAGGTGAAAACGCTCATTTCCGCAAGCCGTTTCCGGCCGGAAAAAGGAGAAATGAAAACAACAGATCGGCCCATTCTTTTATTACCCTAAGCAGCGCCAGGAAAACAGATGTTCAACCAGCTTCGCGTCATCAGCCCGTCCGCTAACCGTGCCCCTCATTTTACCTGCTTGTTCAATAATAATAAGAATGGCCGATCTGTTTATAAACGCCGTATCCTTCCCGTTTCTGAAAAACTTTCGGAAGTCCCGTGTTTGCCTGTCCGGACGCCAAGTACATCATACCTTTAAAGGGTGGGTAGGGCGGGAAATCATGGTTTTTAAGCCGCTTAAAAGGCAAAATACCAAATCATTACTGGGTGATACCCTAACCCACCTTGCTTCAAGTGTTGAAAACCGGCGAAGGTTTCACACCCAAGCATAAGGTAAGGACGGGTCTCATAGTATCGGTACAAATTTCGCAGGAGTTCCTTTGCTGATGATTGGGCTACATTAGTGTCAACAGATACTACTATTACCGTGCCGGGCAAAACAGCCGGCGGCAGTAATTTTTTTGAGTTTGCGGACGGGCAGATCAAGCTTGGGAAAAGAATTGGGAAAAATGCCAGGCAATGACCCAAGATAATAGTTGTCTTGGCTGGATAAGAGCCTATTTTTATTTAAGAATCGGAATAAAGCGCGCCCAGGGCCTTTAGCGCGGTTTCAAGGCTTGCCTGAACAGCTTGGGGCAGCCACTGCCGGGCCTCGCGGTCTGGGGGCGTTAGCCCGCCGCTCTGGTGATAAGCCGCGGCCAGGTTATACATGGCTGCCACATTCCCGGCTAAAGCGGCCTGGGTCCACCAGTAAACCGCCTTTTCCCGATCCTCCGCTATGCCCTGGCCGCTGTCATAGGTCAGGCCCAGATGATTCATGGCTTCCCCGTTTCCGACTGACGCGGCTTTCTCGAACCAATAAAATGCCTCTCTCTGATCCGCTTCTGTGCCCCAGCCGAAATGATAGGCCAGGCCCAGGTTGTTCATAGCCTTCATATTCCCGGCTGACGCGGCTTTTTCGAACCAATAAAAGGCTTTTCCCTTATCCGTTGCCGTGCCCTGACCGCTGTCATAGGCCAGAGCCAGGTTATTCATGGCCTCCCCGTTTCCGGCTAAAGCGGCTTTTTCAAACCAGTAAAAAGCCTCTCTCTGATCCGCTTCCGTGCCTTGGCCTGAGGCATAGGCCAGAGCCAGATTATTCATGCCCTCCTCATTCCCGCCTGCCGCGGCCTGATCCCACCAATGAAAAGCTTTTCCCTGATCCGCCTCGGCGCCCCGGCCCAAATAATAGGCCAGACCCAAGTTGTTCATGGCCTCCCCGTTTCCGGCGGTAGCGGCTTTTTCGAACCAGTAAAAGGCTTTTTCCTGATCCGCCTCAACGCCTTGACCGCTGTCATAGGCCATACCCAGATTGTTCATGGCCGCCCAATTTCCGGCTGCCGCGGCCTGATCCCACCAATGAAAAGCTTTTTCCAAATCCATATCCACGCCTTGGCCGAAATGATAGGCCAAGCCCAAATTGTTCATGGCCTCCGCGCTGCCTTGGGCCGCCGCTTCGCTGAAGTCGTTAAAAGCGGCCTCATAATCGCCGCCTTCCCAAGCGCCCCGGCCCAGTTGCAAACGCTCTTCCCCGGCCGCCCCGGCCAGCCCGGCCGTAAACAGCAGGCACAACAATCCGGCTCCCCACATCTTTTTCATTTTTTCGCTCCCCGGAACCTGACCGAAACTGTCTATTATAGCAGACCCTGAAAAAGCCGAAAACGACTTTTTCAAAGAAAGAACGCTTAGCTTCAGGCGCCGCTCTTAGCGGCCGCGAGCCACGTAAATTGCGGTAAAGCCCTCATCGCTAAAGGGCGGGTTGTCAGCGCAGGGATCTCAGGGCTTCCACAGCCTTTTGATGGCCTTCCGCAGCTGCTTTTTGCCACCACTGGCGGGCCTTATTCCGATCGCGGGCCGTGCCCTCGCCGTTATAATAGGCTACCCCCAGGTTATACATGCAGTCAGGCTCGCCTTCATCCGCGCCTTTTTGATACCAGTAAAAGGATTTGTTATAGTCAACCTCCGTACCTTCACCGATATCATAGGCTATCCCCAAATTATACATAGCCTTCAAATGTCCGCCTTGAGCCGCCTTTTCATACCAGTAAAAAGATTTTTCATGGTTAACCTCCACCCCTTCGCCTTCGGTATCATAGGACACAGCCAGGTTGTACATGGCGTCCGTATCTCCGCCTCGAGCCGCTTTTTCATACCAATAAACCGCTTTTCCCTTATCCGATTTCACGCCCTCGCCGGTATCATAAGATACGGCCAGATTGAACATAGCCGTCACATGGCCGGCGGCAGCGGCTTTTTGCAGCCATTCCACTTCTTTTTCATGATTGGGAGACGCCATCCCCCGACCTTCCTGGTACATCACGGCCAGATAATACATGGCT
>JAIRYI010000096.1 GCA_031267815.1 Desulfarculales bacterium
TTGGGCCCCCAAAAAAAACACATCTCCCGGGGGTTTCTCCCCCCCCCCCCCCGCCCCCCCCCCCCCATTTCGGGGGGGGGGGGGGGGGGGGGGGGGGGTACACTCTCGCTCGTCTGCGTTGCCCTGCTTGCCTGTATAGCCATATTTCTGATCGGCCCGCCGGCCTGCGCGGCGGAGGATCCCGGTTCACCCGTGTCCTCTTACCGCGACATTCCCGGAGTGACGCCGGAGGAAATTGCCGCCATTGAATCTCTTAAGGAGCAAAAACCTTTTCTCCTCTACGGGATGTGTTTCGGTATTGCCCTTTTTATCAATGACAGCGAAGAAATGGAAGGGTTTGCGGCCTCCCTCTGCCGTTGGTTGAGCGATATTTTTGAAATTGAGTTCCGTCCCGCCCTTTATGAATGGGGCGACTTGCTGGACGGGCTGGAGAGAAAGGAAATCGCTTTCACCGGCGAACTCACCCCCACCGAGGAACGCCGCCGCTCCTGGTTTATGACCGGCGCCATATCCGGGCGTTCCGTCAAAACCATACGTCTGGCCGGCAGCGAGGACTTAAGCGCCATTGCCGCCCGCCGCCCGCCGCGCTATGCCTTTTTGCGCGGGGCCGATACCGCTGATCTGATATTCCGTTTTCTTAAGCAGCCTTTCAGCATTGAGTATGTGAACGGATATGATGAGGTGTATCAAAAAATGAGGCAGGGAGAAGTGGACGCGTTCTTTGCCGACAACACCTCCGAAGCGGCCTTTGACCGCTATGGCGACGTCCTGGTGGAAGATTTTCTGCCTTTCATTTACAACCCGGTGGCCATGGTAACCCGCGACCCTGAGCTGGATCCCATTATTTCCGTGACCCGGAAAGCCTTGGAGCATGCCGGCACTCAGCATTTGATTGAACTGTACAATCAGGGCTATCGCGATTACCTGCGCCATAAGCTTTCTCTGCAGCTGACCCCAGAGGAGAAAGCCTATATCCTGAAACATTCCGTCCCGGAGCGGGCGGTGCCTCTGGGCGCGGAATATGAGAATTATCCGGTAAGTTTTTACAATCAACGGGAAGATAAATGGCAGGGTATTGCCTTTGATGTGCTGGGGGAAGTGGAAGCCCTCACCGGCCTTGCTTTCAGGCGCGTCAATGACCATCTGACCGAGTGGCCTGATTTGCTGCGTATGCTGGATGAAGGAAAATTGGCTTTGATTACGGAGCTTATCCCCACCCCGGAGCGTCAGGGCCGCTATCTGTGGTCAGAGTCCTACAACACTGACCATTATGCCCTGCTTTCGCGCGCTGATTTTGAGAATGTGAATATCAATCAGATCTTTTATGTCAGAATAGGCTTGATCGAAGACTCCGCCTATGCTGAAGTATTCCGGGAATTGTTCCCCCGTCATCTCCATACAGTGGAATTTGTCTCCATCCTTGAGGCTTTCGACGCTCTGGAGCGGGGGGAGATTGATATGGTTATGGCCACCCGCGGCCTGCTTTTAAGCATGACCAATTTTATGGAGCGCCCCCAATTCAAAATCAACCTGACTTTGAACCGCGCCTATGATTCCGCCTATGGGTTTGACCTGAAGCAGGAATTGTTGCAATCGGTGTTCAACAAGGCTCTGCGCCTGATCAACAGTCAGGCCATCAGCGATCGCTGGATGCGTAAAGTGTTTGACTACCGGGCCAAAATGATGGAGTCGCAAATGCCCTGGCTGATGGGGTCTTTCGGGCTTTTGCTGTGCGTGCTGATTTTGTTGTTTATTATCCTGCAAAAGCGGCGTCAGACAGGGAGAAAATTGGAAGCGCAGGTGAGTGAGCGCACCCAAGAACTGGAAATCCAGACTCTGGCCGCCCAGGCCGCCTCCCAGGCCAAGAGTCTCTTTCTGGCCCGGATGAGCCATGAGATCCGCACCCCCATGAACGCCATTATCGGTTTAAGCGAGCTGGCGCGGAGAGAATACGGCCAGCTCCGGGCCCTGGAATACATCTCCGGCATCAAAAGCGCGGGCGCCAGCCTCTTGTCCATTATCAACGACATTCTGGATTTCTCCAAAATCGAATCCGGCAATCTGATTCTCAATCAGGCCCCTTATAAAACCGCCTCCCTCTTGAACGACGTCCTTACTCTTATTCGTGTGCGTCTGGCCGAGACGCCCCTGGAACTGATTATCGATATATCTCCCGGGATTCCCGATTTGATGATAGGCGATTTTGAGCATATCAAACAGATTCTGCTCAACCTCTTGAGCAACGCGGTGAAATACACTCCCAGAGGGTTTGTTAAAATTTCCATTTCCGGAGAGCGGATGGATGAGGACAGCGTACGCCTGACCTTTGCGGTGGAAGACAGCGGTATCGGCATCAAAGAGGAAGATATACCCAAACTTTTTGCCGAATTCATGCGCATTGACGAAAAGCGCAACAGCGCGGTGGAGGGCACCGGCCTGGGCCTGGTGATAACCCGCAGTCTGTGCCAGGCCATGGGCGGCGGCATTGCCATAAAAAGCCAATATGGGAAAGGTTCGGTTTTTACCGCCACGGTAATTCAAAAGGTGGCCGACTGGAAACCAATGGATGAGTTTACGGATACAGCCCTGGTAAGGGAAGAAAAGCAGCGGGTGAGCTTTATTGCCCCGGAGGCCACGGTCCTGCTGGTGGACGATTTCCCCAGCAATCTGCTGGTGGCCGAGGGGCTTTTGCTGCCTTATCAGATGCGGGTGTCAACCTGTCTGAACGGGCGGGTGGCGTTGGAGACGGTGCAGCGGCACTCTTTTGATCTGGTGCTGATGGACCACATGATGCCGGAGATGGACGGAGTGGAGGCCACCCGCGCTATCCGCGCGCTGGGAGATGAATTTGTCCGCCTGCCTATTGTGGCTCTGACCGCCAACGCGGTGTCCGGTATGAGGCAGATGTTTTTGGAACAAGGATTCAATGATTTCCTTTCCAAACCTATAGATATGAATAAACTGGATGCTGTGCTTGAGCGCTGGATCACGGCGGACAAGCGTCTTCCCCCGGCGGCGGCTGAGAAAAATGTTCCGGAATTTCTGAAAGGAGATATGGAAAATGTCTTTTCGGGAATTGCGGGGATTGACGCGACTCTTGGTCTGGCCCGGGTAGGAGGCGTGCCCAGCCGTTATTTGAAGTTATTGGAGACCTTTTGCCGGGATGTTCAAGCCGCGTTGTTCTTAACTCAGATGCCGGAGGATGAGCCTTCTCTGCGTGCTTTTATAACTCAGGTTCACGCTCTGAAAAGCGGTCTGGCCAACATTGGGGCGACCGAATTGTCCCAGGCGGCCGCTGTTTTGGAGCAGGCGGGGCGGGAAGACGACTTGCCGGGTATTCACGCTCTGCTCCCCTCTTTTCAGGAAGAATTGGCTTCGCTTAAAGCGCGGATCGGGGTGATTTTGGCCCTGGCTTTTCCCGAAGGCGGTGAAGAGCCGCTCAATCCTGAATTTGTGCCTGAACTTGAGGAAATCCTGGAGCGTTTGCGGGGATCTCTGGAGGCCAGGGATTTCATGGGCATAGACGCTTCTCTGGAGCGCCTGCAAGCTCTGCCCCTGTCCGGAAAAATGCGCGCCGCAGCCTCAGAGGCGGCGGATTTCATTTTGCTGATGGAGTTTGAAAAAGCATCCGCCAAACTGGCCGTTTTAACCCGCTTTATAAAAAGCAATTAATACTGTTCCTCCTTCCTTTTTAAAAGGCGGTTTGTTTTTAGGCCGCCGCCAATCAAAACCAAACGAGAGATTATGCCGCGGAAAAGCCGTCTTCGGTTTTTTCAGGATCGACTAAATAGTTAAACTTTAAAAAAAATTAACCGATAGATATAATGAAGTGGTATAAAATGGTAAAAAATGGAATAAAGTGGTAAAATTTTTCTAAACAACCCGATTACAGTGACTTTAGACTAAGAAAGCTCCATGTATAACGGTATATCATATCATAATCTGGATGACAAAGGCCGCTTGAGCGTACCTTCCCGTTTTCGGGGCGAGGACAGTGGATCTGTTCAGCGTTTCATGGTGTTGCGGGGAGTGGGCGGCAATTATCTGGAAGTATACCCGTTTGCTCACTGGGAAAAAATAGTAAATAAATTGAATGTCTTACCTCAATTTGACCATAAAATTAAGGCCGTGCGGCGCCATTTTATCGGCAGCGCCGCGGATTGCGAGTGCGACCGCCAGGGGCGTATTCTTTTGCCTCCGGCTTCACGGCAGGTGGTGGCGGACGGTGAAGTGGCTCTGGTGGGGGTGGGCTTATGCTTTGAAATCTGGAACAAAGACCTTTGGCTGGCGGAACAGGAACAGATAGCGGCTGATATGGAAACCTTGGGCGCGGCCATAGCGGAACTGGGCATCTGAAGCCCTTTCTTGGCCGGGAAGTACGGGGTAAATTTTATCCCGCGCCCCAATAATCGCGCCTGAAAAGGGCGGCCTGTTATGATATTGAATTCGAATGCTGAGACTTTCCCTGAACGCTGCCATCAGCCGGTGATGTTGGATGAGGCGGTGAAGTTTTTGGATCCCAGGCCGGGAGGTTGTTATGTGGACGGCACGGTGGGAGCGGGCGGACACGCCGGGGCGATTATGGGTAAAGTTCAGGGCCAGGCCAGACTGCTGGGCCTGGATCGCGACCCCGAAGCCCTGCGCCTGGCGGCCCGTGTTCTGTCCGCTTATGCGCCGTGCCTTAAATTGAGTAATTTTGACGCGGCCGGGGCGGTGATGAAGGATCTGGATTTCAGCCCGGCCCAGGGAATACTGTTGGATTTGGGCGTGAGTTCCATGCAGTTGGATCAGGGTGAGCGCGGGTTTTCTTTCATGAAAGATGCGCCGCTGGATATGCGCATGTCCGCCGAAGGGATAAATGCCGCCCAGCTTATAGCTTCCAGCAGCCGGGAGGAATTGAAAAATATAATAAAACGCTATGGCGAGGAACCTTTTGCCGGACCCATTGCCCGCCGGCTGGCCGGCGTCAGGGTTGAAACCACTGCCCATCTGTCCCGGCTGGTGGAAGAGGCCCTGCCGGCGGGGGAGCGGCGGCGGCGCAAGATTCATCCCGCTACTTTGGTGTTCCAGGCTCTGCGCATAGCGGTCAATGACGAATTGGGCTGCCTGCAAAGATTTCTGGACGGAATTCCCGGGCTTCTGGCCCCTGGAGGCAGAATGGTGATCATAAGTTATCACTCCCTGGAAGACCGTCTGGTAAAACAGGCTTTTAACAGTTATGCTCACCCCTGCCTTTGTCCGCCCCATCTGCCGGTGTGCGGGTGCGGAGCCAAGGCGGCTTTCCGTCTGTTGAGCAAGCGCCCCCTGCGGCCCGCGGACCGGGAAGTGGCCCGCAACCCCAGATCCCGTTCCGCCCGGATGCGGATTCTGGAGGCGCTTTAGCCCGTATGGGACGGGTTCAAGCATGAAATGATATCTTGGGAGATTTACGGTGAACCGCAGCTTACGCCAGAAAAATAAACTCCTGCCTGAGCAGGAGACGGTGAGAATAAGTCTGCGAATGGTGATTCTGGTTTTGCTTATGCTTACCCTGACCGGCACCTTTTATGCCTATGCCTCCGTGCAGGCTTTGAATACCGCTTATGAGACCAGCGCCGCCCTTAACATCCAACAGGAAATGACGGAGACCAACCGCAGGCTGAAACTGGAACTGAGCAATTTGCGTTCTCCCTATACCTTGGAACGCCGGGCCAGCGCTATGGGCCTGATAAAACCCAAGCCCCGGCAGGTGAGGAGAATTCAATGAAGCGGGATGACGGCAGGCAAAAAATCCGTTTCCGGATTACCATCATCGGCTTGTGTTTTGCGCTGGCCTATGTTTTGCTTTTAAGCCGTTCTTTTTATCTGCAGGTGCTGGAACGCGATCATCTGGCGGCGGTGGCTCAAAAGGAATTCATGCGCCAGGTGGAAATTGATTCCCGCCGCGGTTTAATTTTTGACCGCAATCAAGAGGAATTGGCGGTCACTCTGGACAGTGATTCCATTTATGCCCGGCCTGTGGAAATAAGCGACCCCGCCCAGGTGGGATTGCGTCTGGCTTCTGTTTTGGGAGACGGGGATGAAAAAATTATCAGCCGCTTAAGCGGCGAAAAACGATTTGCCTGGCTGGCGCGCAGGGTTACGCCTGACAAAGCCAGGGCTGTGCGCCAGATGGAAATAAAAGGCATAGGCATAACCACCGAACCCAAACGTTTTTATCCTCACTCCACCCTGGCCTGCCATGTGCTGGGCTTTACCGGCCTGGACGCCAAAGGTTTGGAAGGCCTGGAAGCTCAGTATGACAGTGAGCTTACCGGCACGGCCCGCACCAGCCTCAATATGCGCGACGCCTTGGGCAGAACCATGCATCTCAATCCGGAAGATTTCTCCGGCCTGCCCCAGGGCAATCATCTGCTTTTAACTATTGATAAACAGCTTCAGTATCAGGTGGAAAAAATTCTGGCCGCCACCGTCAGCAAATATAACGCGGCCGGCGGTCAGGCCATTGTCATGGTTCCCCAAAGCGGGGAAATACTGGCCATGGCCATCGAACCCTCTTTTAATCCCAATGCTTTCAGCAGTTATCCCGCTTCTGTTTACCGCAACCGCGCTGTCACCGACGCTTTCGAGCCAGGTTCCACTTTCAAGATGTTCGTGGCGGCAGCGGCCCTCAATCAGGGCAAAATCTCTCTCCAGCAGAAAATTTTCTGTGAAAACGGGCAATGGCAGGTGGCGGGCAAGGTTATTCACGATACCCATAACTACGGTTATCTGACTGTAGGGGAAATTATCAAATACTCATCCAATATAGGAACCGCCAAACTGGGACAGATGGTAGGGCCGGAAGAACTTAACCGCGCCTTTACGGCTTTCGGCTTCGGCCAGCCTACCGGAGTGGATATGCCGGGCGAAGCCAAAGGCATTTTGCGCCCGGTAACCCATAACCGCCCGGTGGATCTGGCCAATATCTGTTTCGGCCAGGGAGTGGCGGTGACCGGTTTACAGTTGATCAGCGCGGTATCGGCGGTGGCCAACGGCGGAGTTTTGATGCGCCCTTTCCTGGTAAAAGCGATTATGGATTCCCAAGCCAGTCTGGTGAGTGAAACCAGGCCGGCGCCCCTGCGGCGGGTCGTTAGTATTGAAGCCGCCAGAGAACTGACCGAAATGCTGCGTCAGGTAACAGAAGAAGGAGGAACCGGATCCCGCATCAAAGTGGATAATTACGCTATTGCCGGTAAAACCGGTACCGCCCAGAAAGCGGTGGCGGGCGGTTATTCCAAACAGGATTATATTTCCAGTTTTGTCGGTTTTCTGCCTGCTGACAATCCCCAATTGACTGTTCTCGTGGTCATAGACAGCCCGCGCGGGGGATATTATGGCGGTCAGGTGGCCGGCCCGGCCTGGGCCGCCATTGCCGGGGCGGCCATGGAACGCCTGGATTGGAATCGCCCCCAGCTTGCCCGCTCTCCCCAAGACAAAGCCAGGGCGGGCGCGGTAACTCTTTTAGCGGCTCCGCTTGATCCCAGCCCGTCCCTGGCGCAGGGATTGATGCCGGATTTGCGCGGGTTCGGTTTGCGGGAAGTGCTGGCCCTGGCCGGCAGTGAAGGTTTTGACCTCAAGGCAAAAGGAGTGGGTAAAGTGATCGGGCAGCAGCCCGCCGCCGGCAGCGTTTTGCAGCGGGGGGGGAGCTGGTCAGTTAGCTTGTCCGCGGAACGGAGAGGCATATGATGAGTGAGGTTGCTTTAAGTCAGTTGCTGGAAGGGATAACGGCAGGCCTTCCCATCCGGCAGGATATAATTGTGCGCGGTATAACTTCGGATTCCCGTCAGGTTAAACCGGGCTATGTATTCGCGGCTGTAAAAGGCGCGGCCCACGACGGGCATGATTATCTGTCCCAGGCGGCGGAAAAGGGAGCTGTGGCTGCTCTGGTGGAAAACGCGGACTCCCGGGCGCCGATTCCCCAAATAGTTACCGCGGATGTAAACGCGGCTTTGGCCCAGGCGGCTATGAATTTCTACGGCCGGCCGGCCGGCGGCATGCGCGTTGTGGGCATAACCGGAACCAACGGCAAGACCAGCACTTCTTATCTTTTGGAATCATTGCTGATCTCCGGAGGGAAGACGGGAGTTATCGGCACTGTTGAAATGCGCTGTCCCGGTTTTTCCCGGCCCGCGCTTCTGACCACGCCTGATCCTGTGACTCTGGCTTCGGCGCTGCGGGAGATGGCGGATAAAGGAGTCAGCGCTTTAGTGATGGAAGTATCAAGCCACGCCTTACAGCAGAAAAGAGTGAACGGCCTGGATTTCGATGTGGCGGTGTTCACCAATTTGAGCCGGGATCATCTGGACTATCATAAAAGCATGAGTCAATATTCAGCCGCCAAAGCGCTTCTGTTCAACACGCTTCTGCCTCAGTCCGCAAGCCGGGGCAAAGATCCTCTGGCGGTAATCAATAATGATGACCCGGAGGGGCTTAAATTACTGCGGGACTGCCGTGAAGCTGGCATAAGATGCATCAGTTACGGCTGCGCCGGGCAGGTGCGGCCGTACGAAGTTGAATACGGTATGGCAGGCATCCAGGCCCGGCTGGAAACACCCTTGGGTAAAATAATGCTGATAAGCCGTCTTCTGGGAACATTTAACCTCTATAATCTGATGGCGGCGGCGGCGGTGGGCGTAGGGATGGGTTTTTCTTTGCAGCATATCACTGACGCTTTATTTTCATGTGAAATTATACCCGGACGCCTGGAGAAAGTAAAATATGACAGACCGGGCCCTCTGGTGCTGGTGGATTACGCTCACACCGATGACGCCTTGCATCAGTCGCTCAGCGCTTTAAGAACTCTCAACATCAAAGGACGGTTGATTTGTGTTTTCGGCGCCGGAGGCAACCGCGACCGCGGCAAGCGCCCCATGATGGGAGAAGCTGTGGCCCGCTGGGCGGACGTGGCCCTGATCACCAGCGACAATCCGCGGGATGAAGATCCTCTGGATATCATTAACATGATACTGCCGGGATTGGACAGTAACGGTTTCAAATGTGAGCCTTTCTGGACCGGAAGCCCCATGAGCTATATTTGTGAACCGGATCGGGCCAAAGCTATTGCCGTGGCCATTTTGGAAGCGGATGATAACGATGTGATCCTGATCGCCGGCAAAGGCCATGAGACTTACCAGAGCGTCAAGGGACGCCGGCATTTCTTTGACGACCGGGAAGAGGCTTCCAAAGCCTTGGCTCTGCGCGAAAGAAGGATAAGTTAAATGTTTACTCTTGACTGGGCGCGGCGGCAGCTTGGCTTATCCGGCCATGAGGGTGAGGGCGCGCAAATATCAGGTGTTAACACTGACAGCCGTACGCTGGCGCCCGGACAGTTATTTGTGGCTCTGGCCGGAGTTAATTTTGACGGGCATGATTTTGTCGCCCAGGCCGCCCGGGCGGGCGCCGGGGCCGCGCTGGTCAATAAAAATTTTATCTTTGCTGATAAAGAGTTCCCTCTGCTAAAAGTCGATGATACTTTGCGCGCCCTGGGCGATCTGGCCGCCGCCTGGCGCCGGGAACACAGCCTGCGGGTGCTGGCTCTGACCGGCAGCACAGGTAAAACCACCGCCAAGGAAATGCTGGCCGCTGTTTTGAGCCGCCGTTATCAGGTATTAAAAACCGAAGGCAATTTTAACAATTTAATCGGTCTCCCCTTGACTCTCCTGCGCCTTGACGAAACTCATAATGCCGCGGTGCTGGAGATGGGCATGAGCGTATCGGGAGAAATAGCCCGCCTCACCCGGATAGCCGATCCGGATGTGGCTGTAATAACCAATATCGGCCCGGCCCATATGGCCAGTATGGGCAGTGTCAGAAATATCGCCAAAGCCAAAGTTGAGTTGTGGGAAAACATGGACAGCGCCGCTCAGGCGGTTATTAATATCGATGACCCTTTTCTTAAGCCCTGGCGGAATAAATTAAAAGGCCGGGCTCTGACTTTCGGTTCAGGTAAAGAGGCGGAGATATATTCATCACAGTTGAAAGTAAAAGGAGTAAAGCAGAATTTTCTTCTCCATTTGCCCGGCGCTCAGCCCTTGGAGGTAACCTTGTCTGTACCGGGGGCGCATAATGTTTGCAACGCTCTGGCGGCGGCGGCGGCGGCTTTCAGTCTGGGAATCAATGGGGAAGAGATAGCTCAGGGCCTTAGCGGCTATCAGGGCATAAAGGGGCGTTTGCGTCTGCAGCGCGCCGCTGTCGGCGCGCTGGTGCTGGATGATACTTATAACGCCAATCCAGCATCCATGGCGGCGGCGCTGGATACTTTGGCGCAGATGGTCTCCGTTGCGGGCGAGGAGCCGCGCCGGCCGGTTGCCGTACTGGCGGATATGCTGGAGCTGGGCCCCGAAAGCGCCGGATTCCACTATGAATTGGGGCGAAAAGCGGCTCTGAGCGGCTGCCGCCTGCTGTTTACTTACGGCCCTGAAGCCAGGCATACAGATCAGGGCGCCCGGGAAGCGGGGCTTGCGGAGAGCGGCAATTTTCAGGAACTGACGGAGCTGAAAGCAGCTTTAAAAAAACATCTGCGCCCCGGCGATATTGTCCTTGTCAAAGGTTCCAACGCCATGGGCATGGAACGGGTAGTTGACTTTCTGACCGAACCGAAAATTTTTGGACCGTCCGCGGTCAAAACAGGGAATTAAGAAAAAATTCATGCTTTACTCACTGCTTTATCCGTTAAGAGATGATTTTGGCCTCTTTAATGTGGTGCGCTATTTAAGCTTCCGCACCATTGCCTCTTTGCTCACCGCTCTTTTAATCTGTTATTTGCTGGGCCCCTGGTTTATAAAAAAAATGCGGCAGCTGCAAATGAGCCAGTATATAAGAGATTTGGGACCCAAGAGTCATCAGGCCAAAGCCGGCACTCCCACTATGGGCGGTGTACTGATTCTTTTTTCAGTGTTGCTTTCCTGCCTGTTGTGGGCTGACTGGAGCAATTTTTTTCTGCTTTTGTGTCTGGGGACCACCCTAAGTTTCGGATTGGTGGGCTTTGCCGATGATTACCGCAAAAAAGTGGCCCGCCGCAATGAAGGAGGTCTGTCCGGCCGCGTCAAAATGCTGCTTTTGCTTGCGGTCTCCCTGCTAACCGGAATATTGTTATATTGTCACCCCGGTTACGAGACGCAGCTGGCGATTCCGTTTTTCAAATGGATAGTTCCCGAGCTGGGCATAGGCTATATTTTTCTGTCCGTTCTTATTTTGGTGGGCAGCACTAACGCGGTCAATCTTACCGACGGCCTGGACGGTCTGGCCGCCGGGCCGGTGGCAATCGCCGCCACCACTTATCTTATTATGGCCTATTTAGCCGGTAATCTCATTATCGCCAGATATCTTCAAATATTTTATGTGCCCGGAGCCGGAGAGATCAGTGTTTTTCTGGGGGCCATAACCGGTTCGGTCATAGGCTTCCTTTGGTACAACACCTATCCGGCGCAGATATTCATGGGTGATACCGGATCCCTGTCCCTGGGCGGCGCTCTGGGTATAAGCGCCCTGTGTACCAAGCATGAAATTCTTTTAGTTCTGGTGGGCGGACTGTTTGTGGTGGAAGCGCTGAGTGTGATTCTGCAGGTAGGTTTCTTTAAGGCGACCAGAGGCAGGCGCATATTTCGCATGGCCCCTTTGCATCATCATTTCGAATTGAAAGGATGGGCTGAACCCAAAGTAATAGTGCGTTTTTGGATTATTTCCATTGTTCTGGCGTTGCTGGCTTTTTCAACACTGAAATTGCGGTGAGTTTATGCGGATTACCGGAAAAAAAGTTTTGGTGGTGGGGCTGGGCAGAAGCGGTATGGCCGCGGCCCGTCTGTGCCTCAAAAAAGGCGCCTTTACCAGGGCTACTGATATTTTGGCGGAAAGGAACAGTGATATTGACGAACTGGCCGCCGCCGGAGTTGGCTTAAGCCTGGGAGGACATAAACAGGAGGATTTTAACTGGGCGGAGATTGTCGTCCTGTCCCCGGGAGTGGATATGCGCTTGCCGGAAATCAGACAGGCGCGGGCCAACGGTGCCCTGGTTGTGGGGGAAATGAGTCTGGCCTATGATGATAGCAGCTGGCCTGACATAATGATCACCGGAAGCAACGGTAAAACCACCGTAAGCACCCTGATTTCCCTGATCCTGGAAGCGGCGGGCCGCAAAGTGTTTGCCGGCGGTAATTTGGGCACGCCCCTTAGCGTCGCTCTCCTGGATGAATTGGCGCCCGACTGGGCGGTGCTGGAAGTAAGTTCTTTTCAAACGGACAGTGCTGATAATTTTAAGCCCAGAATAGGCATAGTTTTGAATATCACTCCCGATCATATGGATCGTTACAGCAGTTTTAACGCCTATGGCGACAGTAAATTTAAAATTCTGGCCGGTCAGAAAAATGATGATCTGGCTATTTTGTGCGCTGATGATGAACAGGTCAGATCCCGCGCCTCTCTGGCGCCGGCCCTGATCCTGTACTACGGTAAAAATGAGCCGGAATCCAGATACGCGGCCTGGTTGCACGATGACTGTATCGTTGTGCGCCTGCCGGGCCGGGAAACAGTCAGCCTTGATATCGCGGGATGTCAAATGCGGGGAGATTTCAACCGTCTTAATCTGCTGGCGGCGGCGGCGGCCTGTTTATACGCAAAGGTGAGTCCGGAAGTCATCAGAGAAGTGATAATAAAATTCAAAGGGCTGCCCCACCGTTTGGAAAAAGTGGGGGAGGTGAACGGAATCACCTATTACGATGACAGCAAGGGCACCAATATCGGGGCGGTACAGGCCGCTTTGCGCGCGCTGGGCCGCCCCAGCATTGTACTCCTGGGCGGGCGCGATAAAAACGGGGATTTCAGAAGCCTGCTTCCTGATTTACGGAGCAGCGCCAATTTGGCGGTTTGTTTTGGCGAAGCCGGGCCTTTGATCTACAGCCGGCTGCGCGCTGACTTCCCCTGCCGGCTGGCGGCGGATATGGCGGCGGCGGTCAAGGCCGCCCATGAGGCGGCCAGAGAAAATTACGCGGTGCTGCTTTCTCCCGGATGCGCAAGTTTTGACGCTTACAGCGGTTATGCCCGGCGGGGCGAGCATTTTACCTCTCTGGTGAAAGAATTGGAAAATAAATAATCATGTCCTTGGTCAATGCCGGCATAAACCGTTGTCAGACGGGAGTTAGTGAAGCGCGTTTTAATATCGGCGATCACTGGATCCTGATCTGCGCTCTCTGTTTAAGCGCCATAGGTCTGGTTATGGTTTATTCATCCAGCAGTATGCTGGCCGATAAACGGTATCTTGACTCCATGTTTTTTTTAAAGCAGCAGGCTAAACATCTGCTGGTGGGGCTGACGGCCATGTTGGCGATAACTTTTCTCGATTACCGCAAAATGTCCAAGCTGGCTCTGCCGTTATTGATAATCCTGTTCGTCGCGCTGCTTCTGGTATTAATCCCCGGAATCGGCTATAAAGCCGGCGGCGCTTCCCGGTGGCTTAAAATAGCCGCTTTTTCCATTCAGCCTTCGGAACTGGCCAAGCCGGTGCTGGTTATTTTTCTGGCCCGCTGGCTGTCTGAACATCAGGAGCAGGCGGGCAGTTTCAAGAATTTTCTTTTCTGCTTAGGTGTGATAGGAGCCTTGAGCCTGCCCATATTGCTGGAGCCTGATCTGGGCATGACGATAACTTTATTTTTGATAACCGTCATTATGATGTTTGTGGCCGGCTGCCGGATCCGTCATCTGCTGGGCATGGTTCTGGCGGCCCTGCCGGTTTTATATCTTCTGGTCTTCAGGGTAAATTACCGCCTGGACCGTATAACTTCTTTTCTAAGCCCCTGGGATGACCCGGCCAACAGCGGATTTCAGATAATTCACAGCTTTCTGGCTTTTGGTTCCGGCGGAGTAAGCGGGGCAGGCTTGGGGCATTCGGTGCAGAAATTGTTTTATCTGCCGGAACCGCATACAGATTTTATCTTGAGTGTGGTAGGCGAAGAACTGGGCCTGTTGGGAGTGTTCCTGATTCTGAGCCTGTTTTTGATCATTGTCTGGCGGGGAGTCAGAATCGCTATGGAAGCCGGAGATTTATTGGGAGCTTATATTGCCGTAGGCGCTGTGCTTATCATTGCCATCCAGGCTTTTATCAACGCGGCGGTGGTTATGGGGATGTTGCCCACCAAAGGTCTTACCCTTCCTTTTGTGAGCTACGGCGGATCTTCTTTGCTTACCAATTTTATATGTGTCGGCCTGTTGCTGTCCGTGGCAGGGCACAGGAGGCAGCGATGAAAATGATAATAGCCGGAGGCGGCACCGGCGGGCATCTGTTCCCGGCGCTGGCCATAGCCGGCGCAATGATGAAGCTGTACCCGGATACCCACATATGCTTTGTCAATGCCGGCGGCAAGATGGATATGCAGGTTATGCCAGCCAGCGGTTTCGATTTTGAGGTGATTAAAGCCAGACCGTTTCGGGGACGGGCCTTCGGTCAGCGGATAGCTTCCCTGTGGTCCGCCTATCGCGGCTTTAGGCAGTCGAAAAAGCTGCTCAAAAAGCATGAGCCTGATCTGGTGCTGGCAGTGGGAGGATATGCGGCTTTACCCATGGGCCTGGCGGCCAGAGTAAAAAATATACCCTTGCTGATTCAGGAACAAAATGCTGTTTTGGGATTGGTTAACAGCATATTAAGCCGCTTTGCGGTCAAGATTTTTTTAGGTTTTAACGGCGCGGAAAAAAAAATAGGCGCGGAAAAATGTTTGTTTACCGGCAATCCGGTGCGGCCGGAAATTTTGCGTCAGGCGGAATCAGTCACCCGCGATGACAGCGTTTTCACTGTATTGGTATGGGGAGGTTCGCAAGGCGCGGAGAGCATCAATCAGGCTTTGCTTGACGCGCTGCCATGTTTAAGCAGGCACAGGGAATATTTGCGTTTTATTCACCAAACCGGCGCCGGCAAAGCGGAAAGAGTGAGCCATGCTTATCAGAAAAACGGATTTCAGGCGGAAGTGAGAGAGTTTTTTTCTGAGCCGGGGATATGCTACCAGCGCAGTCATCTGGTTATCTGCCGGGGCGGCGCCGCCAGTTTAAGCGAGATGATGGCCCTGGGACGTACGGGACTGTGTATACCTTATCCCTACGCCGCGGGCGATCATCAGACGGAAAACGCCCGGATTCTGGTAAATCTGGGAGCTATGGAATATATAGACGACAAAGAACTTAACGGCCTGCAGATAGCTGAGTTTATCGAGCGTATGCGCAGCAACCGGCCGCTTAGGGAAAAGCGGGAAATTCTTGCCCTTAATTACGGCCGCAGGGATGCGGCTGAAATCATAGCCGCGTATTGCCGGCAAATGATGGAGCGGAACTGATGTATCAAAAAAGACAACATATTCATTTCGTGGGCATAGGCGGCATCGGCATGAGCGGTATAGCCGAGCTTTTGCTCAATTTGGGCCATCAGGTCAGCGGCAGCGATTTGCGGGAAAACGAGAACGTGCGCCGCCTGCGGATGCTGGGCGCCTGCATCGCCGTGGGACATGACGGGCAGAATATCGTGGGCGCTGACGTGGTGGTCATGAGTTCGGCGGTGCCTCCGGATAATGTGGAAATAGTCGCGGCCAATGAAATGCTGGTGCCGGTGATCAGCCGCGCGGAAATGCTGGCTGAATTAATGCGCCTTAAATATGGCATTGCTGTGGCCGGCGCGCATGGCAAGACCACCACGACTTCCATTTTGGCCTCGCTTATGGCAGTGGGTAATCTGGATCCCACGGTAGTGGTGGGAGGCAGGCTGAACGCCTTTGGCAGCAATGCCAGATTGGGACACGGTGATTTTCTGGTGGCGGAGGCTGACGAATCTGACGGATCTTTTAACCGTCTAAGCCCGGTGGTGACGGTAGTGACCAATATTGACCGCGAACACATGGAACATTACGGCAGTGATGAGGCTTTGGATAACGCTTTCGTGGAATTTATGAATAAAGTGCCTTTTTACGGGGCGGTGGTGGTATGTCTGGATGATCCCCGTCTGGCCGCCTTGCTGCCCAGGTTGCGTAAACGCACCATAAGCTATGGACTCAACGCGCAGGCTGATTTTCAGGCCAGAGAAATACGCCCCCAAAATGGCGGGAGCAGTTTTAATCTGTATTTTAAAGGCTTTCCCCAAGGTAAGGTATGGATGCCTTTTCCCGGCCGCCACTATATTTTGAATACTCTGGGAGCATTGGCCGCCGCCTGTGAAATAGGAGTGGATATGAAAATAGCCATGGCGGCCTGTTCTGAATTTGCAGGGGTTAAACGCCGTTTTGAGGAAAAAGGCGTTACTTCGCAAGGAGCGCTCATCGTGGACGATTATGCTCATCATCCCAGCGAAATCAAGGCCACCCTGGAGGCAGCCAGGGAACGGTGGCCCGGCAAACGTCTGATTGTTTGCTTTCAGCCGCACCGTTATTCGCGGACTGATGATTTGCTGGATCAGTTCGCCCAGGCTTTTTACGGCGCGGACGAGCTTTTACTGCTGGACATTTACAGTGCCGGAGAAAAGCCGATTCCCGGCGTGGACAGCCAGTTGCTGGCCAATATGGTGCGCAAACACGGGCACCGCAAAGTTGAATATATAGGCGTTCACGCTCAGGCCCTGCAGCGGTTGCAAAATATTGTTGATGACAGCTGCGTTGTTTTTACCATGGGCGCGGGCGACGTCTACCGTATTAGCGAAGAACTGCTGGAAACTTAGTCTGTGCGGTTGCTTGCGGCCAGAAAACTTACCCGCCTGCTGTCGGACAGAGCTGAATTCAATATTCCGTTCAGCGGCCTTACTACCTGGAAAGTCGGCGGACCGGCCTGGTGTCTGTGCCGTTTGCACAGCCGGGAAGAGGCAAAAGCGGCTCTGGCAATTTTGGCCGATTCCGGCGTGCCTTTTATGGTTTTAGGCAACGGCTCCAATTTGCTGGTGAGTGATCTGGGCTATGAGGGCGCGGTTTTAAAACTGGAAGGGCGGTTGGCCGCGCTTGAAGTAAAAAATGATTTAATCAGCGCCGGCGGCGGAGTCTTGCTGGGTCAGGCGCTGCGGGAAAGCGCGCAAGCCGGTTTAAGCGGCCTGGAATGGGCCGCGGCCATTCCCGCCAGCCTGGGAGGGGCAATAGCCATGAATGCCGGCTCTATGGGACAGAATATCGGATCCGTCCTTGAGCGGGTTGATTTACTCCTTTCAAATGGAGATGTAGTGACATTAGAGCGCGACAGTCTGCCTCCCTTTGCTTACCGTAAGAGCAATTTGCCGCCGGCAAGCATAGTTTTGGGGGCGAAACTCAAGCTGCGTCCGGGCAGCGCCTGGTCTGTCCGGCGGAATATAGCGGCCAATACGCGATTAAAAAGACAGCGTTTCCCGTTTAATTATCCCAACGCCGGTTCGGTTTTCATGAATCCCGAAGGTGATTATGCGGGCCGTTTGATAGAATCTGCCGGATTGAAAGGTAAAAGATGGGGAAACGCGCAAATAAGTGATGTTCACGGCAATTTTATCGTAAATATGGGCGCGGCAAAAGCCGATGATATATACAGACTAATTGTTATGGCCAGGGATACCGTAAAGGAAAAATTCGGAATCAGTCTTGACCTTGAAATAAAGTTGATAGGATATGTGGAGCCTGAAACATAATTATAATAAACTCAGCGCCAGAATCACGCGGGCGCAAGATTTAGATAGCCGTCTTAATCGGCAAAAAAGCGCGCGGCGCGTCCTTCGTTCTGAAAATGAAACGGGAATAGCGCGGCGTTTTTGGCTGAGAGCGGTTGATCCGGCGGTTAAGCTTGTTTTTATGCTGGCTTTGAGCGGAGTATTGCTGCTGTGCGGATATGTGGGCCTGGCGCGGAGTTCCTGGTTTGATTTGCGCGAAATCAAGATAACCGGCGCCAGACATTTGAGCCGCCTGGATATATTGAGCGCGGGAGGCCTTGGCTCCCATACCGGCCTGCTTAATATGAAACCGGCTTTGGTGGAAGCGGGAATCAGAGAAAATCTGCCCTGGATAAACGAAGTTAAAATAAGACGGAGTTTGCCGGACAGTATTGTCATCCACGTGGTGGAAGAAATCCCTTATGCTGTCGGTCTCATTGATGAGCAGTGGTTTTATCTGAACCATGATCTCAAGCCGTTCGCTCCTTATGATTACAGGCATGGTTATGATCTGCCGGTTATCTCCGGTTTGAGCCGGGCGGAGTTGCTGGCTGAAGATCAGGAATTGGAAGATTTGCTCATTCAGGCCAGAGAATTGCTGGATAAAGCGGCAGACCTGGATTTGGAGCTGACCGGAAAGGTCAGTCAGCTGGAGATAAACAAAAATAAAGGCATGATAATGGCGTTTGCAAAGATCCCCGCCGCTGTTGTGCTGGGTTCAAATTTTAACGGCAGGCGGTTTAATCATTTTCAGCAGATAATAAGAGATTTGGCGGATAGAGACGAATTGTCCGGATTATTGCTTATGGATTTGAGCCAGGAAAAAATTGTCATCGTGCGTTTGGAGCAGGATTCGGTATGAACAAGGGTGAAATAATCGTTGGCCTGGATATCGGAACTACCAAAATATGCGCGGTAGTGGGTGAAGTAATGCCTTCCGGCCAGATCGAAATCCTGGGTATGGGAACTCATCCCTCAGAAGGATTGCGCAAAGGAGTCGTGGTCAACATAGATACCACCGTGGCCAGCATCAAAAAAGCGGTTCAGGAAGCCGAGCTTATGGCCGGCTGCGAGATCAGCAATGTAATCACCGGAATTGCCGGCGGGCATATAAAAGGCTTTAATTCTCAGGGAGTATTCGCGGTTAAAGGGCGGGAAGTCACCTCTCAGGATAAAAACCGGGCTGTGGAAGCGGCCAAGGCGGTGGCTATTCCCACGGATAGGGAAGTCATCCATACCCTGGTGCAGGAATTTATTCTGGACGGGCAGGAAGGAATTCAGGATCCGTTAGGGATGAGCGGAGTCCGTCTGGAAGTGAAAGTGCATATGGTCACCGGAGCGGTGGCGGCGGCTCATAATCTTATCAAATGCTGTAATCAGGCCGGGCTTGACGTTGTGGATATTGTGCTGCAGTCTTTGGCCAGCGCCGAAGCCGTCCTGACGGTAGAAGAGCGTAATCTGGGCAGCGCGCTTTTAGACTTCGGCGGTGGTACGGTGGATATGGCGGTCTTTTCACAGGAAAGCATAAAACATACCGGCTGCCTGCCTTTGGGCGGCAATAATCTCACCACCGATCTGGCGGTGGGGCTGCGCACGCCGCGCAGCGCGGCCGAACAGATAAAATTGCACTACGGCGCCTGTATGGTTTCGATGGTGGGCAAAGATGAAAGTCTTCTGGTGGAAGGGATAACCGGTCATGAGAGCATGCGCATCAAGCGGCAGATAGTGGCCAGCATAATTGAACCGAGAGTTGAGGAAATTCTCACTCTTTTACAGATGGAGCTTAATCAGAGCGGATACATGGACCAGGTAGTGAACGGTCTGGTACTCACCGGAGGATCTTGTCTTTTGGAAGGACTTCCGGAAATGTGCGAACAGATATTCGCCATGCCCACCAGGCGGGGATACCCCATGGGAGTGGGCGGCCTGATTGATATTGTCCACAATCCCATGTATGCCACCGCGGTGGGGCTGGTTCTCTACGGCGCCCGTAACCGGGGCGGTGAAAATGATAAAAAATTCCGCATTCGCGACGGACATGTTTATAACCGCGTGCTGCAGAGAATGCGCCGTTTTTTTAGTGACGTGTTTTAACAGACGGAAATTTTTCGTTGGAGGGTAACGAAATGTCTATGGAAATAAAAATGGTTGAAAACCCTGTATTGGGCGCGCGCCTGGTAGTGGTGGGGGTAGGCGGGGGCGGAGGAAACGCCGTTAACAACATGGTGGAAGCGGGTATTCTGGGAGTTGAATTCATCGCCGCCAACACGGATATTCAGGCTTTGGAAAACAGCCTGGCCCCCACCCATCTGCAGTTGGGTAAAGATATCACCCGGGGCCTGGGAGCCGGCGCCAACCCTGAAGTGGGGCGCGGCGCGGCCCTGGAGGACAGAGAGAGGATTAAAGACCTCCTGTCCGGCAGTGATATGGTGTTTGTCACCGCGGGCATGGGCGGAGGCACCGGCACCGGAGCCGCGCCGGTGGTGGCGGAGGTGGCCAAAGAAGCGGGCGCGCTTACGGTGGCAGTGGTGACCACTCCGTTTGAATTTGAAGGCCGCCGCCGCATGGAACAGGCCAAAAACGGAGTGGAAGAGTTGAAGAAAGTAGTGGATACTCTCATCCTTATTCCCAATACCCGTCTGCGCAGCACCGCCCAGAAGAATGCCGCTTTTGTGGATATGCTCAAAAAGGCTGACACGGTTTTGCGGGACGCTGTCCGCGGCATAAGCGATTTAATTGTCAAGCCCGGCCTGATCAATCTGGATTTCGCCGATGTGCGCACGGTTATGGGTGAGATGGGCATGGCCATGATGGGCACAGGCCAGGCCAGCGGTGAGAACCGCAGCATGCGGGCAGTGGAGGAAGCGATTAAAAACCCCCTGCTCAATGAGATCACCATCAGCGGGGCGCGCAGTGTGCTGATGAATGTGACCGCGCCTTTGGATATAACCATGGATGAATTGGAAGACGCCAGCAATCACGTGCGGGAAATGGTGCATGAGGAGGCGGTGATCATCTGGGGCTGCGTTATGGACGAAAGCATAGGCAGTGATGTGCGGGCCACCATTATTGCCACCGGCATCAATAATCAGGCGGAAGCGCTGCCGCGCAAACTGGCGGTACACGGTCAGCTCCCCCTGGGCGGCGGATTAAGAGGTGATTTTGACATGAGCGCGGCCGACCAGCTTTATCTGAATCAGGTCCCCACTTATGCCCGGAACAACAGCGGATTGAAGAACGGGCGCGGGGGTGATAAACCGGATATGGATATACCCACTTTTTTGCGCCGCAAGGCGGACTGAGGGCGGGAATTGGAAGGCTCGGTTTTTAACGGCAGGTCTTTCCGGCGGTTGCCCTCCAGCCGGCGGGAATTTACCTTGCCCTTGGGCGGAGCTTTTATTTTATAAGGTGCCGTGAGTCATGCCGATATCCCGGAAGGCGGACAGAGGCATGGTCAGGGCCTCGTCAGCCGCGCGCAGCAGGTTTGCTTTTTCCTGGGGCATCTGCCCGTGCAAGGAGAGGAAATTGCTCCAATGATCACTGAGCAGGAGGCTGTTTATGCCCTCCAGGCCGGCAATGAGCAGGCGAATCTCGGCGATTACCTGCAAGGCGTTCATAAGCTTGAATTTGCCGGCAAGATAATCGTCAGCCATGGGCGTCCCGGCAATGGGTATGAATGTGCGCAGACGGATAAAATCCGGGTTGACCTCATTTAAGACGCCGGCGCTTTCTCCGGCGTGTTCTTCCCACATATCCAGGCCTCCCAGTCCGGGCATGTAATACATGCTCAGCTCAATGCCGGCGTTTCTGACCAGCAACCCTCCTTTTATATGGGTGGCCCGGGTACCTCCTTTGTTAACTCTGCGCAGCACGCTGTCTGATCCCGATTCCATGCCGCAATGGAGACGGGTCAGGCCCGCGTTGCGTAAGTCCTGAAAATCCTGCGGGGATTTGCGGGCCAGATATTGCGAGGCCCCGTAGACAGTGGCTCTTTGTAAATAGGGAAACTTCCGGTAAGCATATTGCAGCAGTTCGATCAGTTGCGGGGTTTTCATCAGGATGGTATTGCCGTCGGCCAAAAAGATGCTTCTGATTTCCTCCGGCGGGTAATGCTGTTCAGCCCAGTCAATATCTTTTTTTATTTCTTCCGGTTTGCGGATGCGGAAACGCTTTTCCCGGTACATGTTGCAAAAAGCGCAACGGTTATGGGCGCATCCGATCGTTGCCTGTAAAATAAGGCTGTTGGCCTCGCTGGGGGGGCGGTAAACCACTCCTTCGTATTGCATATAATCACCTCAGAGCTTAAACTGAAAGACGGGGGCTTTAATCGCGCCTGAAGCCCCCGGCGTTTAAATAAAAACTGCGCAGAGTTAAGTTTTTATTTAGAAGTCATTTCATAAATGACTTCTAAGGCCGGATAAATCACCTTCCAGGTGATTTATGAAATGAACTCTAGACTGTAATAAGATATACACTATAATTATTATAGCAACCCCATTGCCTTGATCAACCGGTTAACATAAATGGAGTTTGGGAACGAGGTATGACATGAAACCAGCGGTTTGCCTGACAGCTTTGGCGCTTATCTTTTGTGTTAACGCAACTCCGCTTTACGGACAGTGTACGGAAGATGAGATGTTGGCCAAAGCGCGGACAGTGCAGCAGAAATTTGAGAGCCTGGAGCGGAATAATTATAATGAATACATGCGTCTGCTCCTGCGCTTCAATAACAAGGCCCAGATGCTGAACGAAAAAGACGCCGATGGCTGGTGTGATCTTTACGATCAGATGCTACTGGAAATGTAGGAGTTATTTTACAGCGGAGACCAGGGGAGGAGGCGGCGGCGGATACGGTTTGAAGCTTTAGTCCGGGAGGGATGCCGATAATGCTGGCCCATGTTGATTTGGACGCTTTTTACGCTTCCGTGGAAGAACTGGATCAGCCTGAGATCAAAGGGCGGGCGGTTATTGTGGGAGGGCTGGAGGGAAGAGGAGTGGTGTCGTCCTGTTCCTATGCGGCCCGGCGCTTCGGCGTGCATTCCGCCATGCCTATATCCCAGGCCAGGCGCCTGTGTCCTCGGGGAGTGTTTCTGCCTGTCCGGATGTCCCGCTACCAAGAGGCCAGCTGTCAGGTCATGGATATTTTGTCCCGGTTTTCCCCTGTCCTGGAACAGATCTCGGTGGACGAGGCCTTTATGGATCTGCGTGGGGTCACTCATTTGTGGGGCGGTTCTCCCGCTCAGACCGGGCTTAAGATCAAAGAGACGGTCCGAAAAGAAGCCGGGCTGAACTGTTCGGTGGGCATAGCCCCGCTGCGTTTTTTGGCCAAGATCGCCAGCGAGCGCAGCAAGCCCGACGGCTTGCTCCTGGTTGACGATGTGGAAGGCTTTCTGCCCACAGTTGAGCTAAAGGAAGTTTCCGGAGTGGGCGCGAAGACTTTGCGCCTGCTGGGCGATTTGGGGGCGCATAAACTGTTTGACCTCAGATCGTTTCCGCCTCCGCTGTTGGAGCGCCGTTTGGGCAAGCACGGCCCGGAGCTGTTGCGCCTGGCCTGGGGCCGGGATGAGCGGGGACTGGAGCCGCAGCGCCAGGTGAAATCCGTCAGCCATGAGACAACTTTTGCCCAGGATCTGGCCCGGAAAGATATTATTCTTTCTCATCTCATGGTCTTGTGCCAAAAGGTGGGGACCCGCCTGCGCCAGGCCGGCATGTGCGCGGGCACCTTCACTTTGAAGATTAAGTATCCTGATTTTAAACAAAAAACTTTAAGCAGCAGTTCAGGTCAGCCTACTGACCAAACTCTGGATATATTTAACCGCCTGCACGGCTTTGTTGAGGAAGGAACGGCAATCCGCCTGCTGGGCGTCGGGGCCGGCAATCTGCGCCCGGCCCGGCAAGATGGACTGTTTAACCGCGGCCGCCAGCAAGCCTTGCATCAGGCGGAAGATTACTTACAGCGGCGCTTCGGCCTGCGGGGCCTGACCAGGGCCCGCACCCTGCTGCTTGACAAGGAGCGGATGGATGAGTAATGATATTGACGAATTGACTATACAGTATGAAGAAGAGGGGCAGGTGCTGATAGAAGAATTGGATAAATGCATTCTGCACCGGGGAGCCTGGACCACGGTCTTATTTCTTTATCGGGAATGGGACGCCAAAACCAATGATTACGGCGCGCCTAAAGCTGGTCTGCGCCGCTATCAGAAAAGCGGGGGAGTATTTCGTAAACGCGATGGCATCAACCTGGGAGAAAAAAATATACCCCTTCTAATCAGTCAGTTGAAAACCTGGTTCGAGGTGTAGTGTTAGCTTGCAAAAGTAAACACTTAAAGTAAATACTTGTAAAGCCGCTTTGGCGTTTCCGTTGCCCCCAGGGCGGCGGAAGCGCCAACAGAGGCCGGTTGCTTAAGGATTCCCACCCGGCATTTAAACGGCGGGCCGGGGTTTATTTTAAATTTATGGGGCTGTGAAATTCGTTACCTCACATGATGATGCGCATTAATGAAATAATCGAGGCGGTGCAGGAATACAATTCCGAAGCGGATGTGGCCCTCATTATGAAGGCCTATGTGTTTTCCGCCCAGGTGCATGCCGGTCAGGTGCGCCGTTCGGGAGAACCGTACTTGAGTCATCCTCTGTCGGTGGCCGCGCTCATGGCGGAAATGCATCTGGATGTGGCCAGCATCTGCGCCGCGCTGTTGCACGACGCGGTGGAGGACAGCAATGCCACGGTTGAAGATGTGATCCGGCTATTGGGAAAAGATGTGGCGGAACTGGTGGACGGGGTAACTAAAATAACCAAAATCCATGCCAGTTCCCGCGCTCTGGTGCAGGCGGAATCCTTGCGGAAGATGATTCTGGCTATGGCCAGAGATATCCGGGTGCTGCTTCTCAAGCTGGCCGACCGCCTGCACAATATGCGCACCCTGGGCTTTATGCCGGAAGACCGGCAGAAAAACATTGCCCAGGAAACTTTGGATATATACGCTCCCATGGCCAATCGTCTGGGTATCAGGCGCTGGCAGGTGGAATTGGAGGATCTGTCTTTTTACTATCTGGATCAGGGCAATTACAAGAAAGTTAAAGATAAGGTGGCCAGCAGCCGCGCCGAGCGCGAGGAATTCGTCAACATGGTCAAGGGCCTTCTGGCCGAGGCCATGGCCAAATATGGCATAAGGTGCCGCATCAGCGGCCGGCCCAAGCATTTTTACAGTATTTACCTGAAAACCTTGCGCAATAATCTCGATGTGGATGATCTTTACGATCTTCTGGCCTTCCGGGTGATCGTCCCTGAACTTAAAGACTGCTATGAGGCGCTGGGGGTGGTACACAGCCTGTGGCGCCCCATTCCCGGCCGGTTCCGCGATTACATCGGCATGCCCAAGTCCAACATGTATCAGTCCCTGCACGCCTCGGTGCTGGGTCCTCTGGGCCAGCGCATGGAAGTGCAGATCCGCACTGAGGAAATGCATATGATCGCCGAGGAGGGCATTGCCGCCCACTGGCAGTATAAAGAGAAAATCTCCGGCAACAGGCAGGAAGGGCAGCGCTTCGCCTGGCTGCGCCAGCTGATTGAAGACTCCCAGAAAGAAACCGTGGACGCCAGCGAGTTCATGCGCTCTCTGCGCATGGATTTGTATCCGGAGGAGATTTTTGTTTTTACCCCGCAGGGCGAAGTCAAGGAACTGCCCAAAGGTTCCACGCCCATAGATTTCGCCTATTCCGTACACAGCCAGGTGGGGCATAACACTGTGGGGGCAAAGGTAAATGGGCGCATAGTGCCCTTGCGCCATGAACTCAATACCGGAGACCAGGTGGAAATTATCACCAATCCTCAAGCCAAGCCCAACAAAGACTGGCTCAAAATGGTGGTCTCGGGACGGGCGCGCAGCCGCATAAGCGCTTTTGTCCGCGAGGATGAGCGCGGCAAATCTTATCACCTGGGCCGGGAAATTCTGGACAGGGAGATGAGAAAACATTCCCTGTCCCTGAACGGAGTGACGAAAGACGGCCGCCTGAACGCTGTTCTGGAGGAATTCAATTTTAAAGATCTGGATCAGCTCAGCGCGGCGGTGGCTTACGCTAAAATAAGCCCGCGGATGGTTGTTGCCCGTCTTCTGCCCAAAGATGAGGAAAAAAATGAAGAAACGCCGAAAGATCTGGCCCCTCCCGGCAGCGGCAAAGCGCGCGGTTCGGGAGCGATCAAGGTGCGGGGGGTCGAGGATGTGCTCACCCGTTTTGCCCGCTGCTGCACTCCCTTGCCCGGCGAGGCCATAACCGGGTTTATTACCAGGGGCAGGGGGATAAGCGTACACCGTTCCGACTGTCCCATTTTGCTGGGAGTGGAACATGAGCGTCTTCTGGAGGTGCAGTGGGACGATAGCGTGCCCACCCTCCGCCCGGTCAAGCTGCAAATGGAAGTGGCCAACTACGCCGGAGTTTTTGCCGATATTGCCCAGGCTCTGAAAACTAAATCCGTTAACATTGAGAAGATAAGCACCAACAAGGTCAGCAGCGGCATAACCGTGGTCAGCTTGGTGCTGGACATAAAAGATTCCGAGCAGTTAAAACATGTGCTGGCCGACATGCGGAATATAAAAGGAGTGGTCTCGGCTTCACGGGCCAGTTTGTGATATGTCTTTTCCTTTTCCCGGATAAACTTGCCGGAGACGCTCCCGGCTGATAGACTTAAAGGTTGATCGTCTTTTCTTCTTCGCGGCTTTTGGCACGGCCTTGGGCTTCAGTTGTGAAACTTCGGCGTTTTCAACACCTAAGCTAAGGGTAAGCAGGAGGGGCTTCGGGCGTCTCTTGGAAAGATTTGGTTTTCTGCCTTTCAGGCGGTTTAAAAACAAAACCGTGATTTCCCACCCGCCCTTTAAAGGTGTTTTTAAACCGCTTGAAGTAGCCGGGAATCTGCATTTTGCGGCCGAACGCTGGAGGAGCATGCCCGGCGCGCCGCCGGGGCGGGTGATGGGCGTTTTTCCCAAAAACCGCGCTTGGGGGGAAAGATGATTTATGGAATGAACTCTTATTATTTATATCTATAAGGAGAAGGCATGACTCCCATGGACTGGACCCCGCCGCCGCGCGGCAGCAGCGGAGGCAGAAAACCTGATATTAATCAGATGGTGAACGATCTCAAAGGCAGGCTGCCTTCGCCCCGAAGCATTAAAGGCATAGCCAGCTTGGCGATTATCATAATTTTGGTGGCTCTGGGGTTTTCTTCATATTATACAGTGCAGCCTGAGGAAACCGGGGTGGTGACCAGGTTCGGCCGTTATGATCGCTCTACCGCGCCGGGCCTGCATTTTAAAATCCCCCTGGGGGTGGAGCAGGTGGAAATAGTCAAGACCAGCCGGATGCTGACCGAGGAATTCGGCTTCCGCACCGCCAATACCGGCGCCTACAACAGCCGTTACGATGAGCGCGGTTTTGCCAATGAGTCGCTCATGCTTTCCGGCGATCTCAATGTTATTGATGTGAAATGGATTGTGCAGTACCAGATTCGCGACCCCCGTTTATGGCTTTTCGAGGTGCGGGACGGCCAGTCCATCATCCGCGATTTCAGCGAGGCGGTTATGCGCCAGATTGTGGGCAACTCCTATTCCGATGCGGTGCTAACTCTGCAGAGGGTGGAGATAGCCATAATGGCGCAGAAAGAACTGCAGCAACTCCTGGACAACTACAAGAGCGGGGTGCAGCTGGTGACGGTTAAGCTTCAGGACGTAACCCCGCCTGGACCGGTGCAGCCGGCCTTCAATGAAGTCAACGAGTCCTTGCAGCAGAAAGAGAGCATGATAAACGGCGCCCAGGAGCAGTATAACCGGGAGATCCCCCGGGCTGAAGGCGAGGCGGTGGCCGTGATTACCGAGGCGGAAGGCTATGCCCTGGAGGTGGTGAACCGGGCTCAAGGGGAGGCTGAACGCTTCAGCAAAGTCTATGAGTCCTACATGGCCTCCAAGAATGTCACCCAGAAACGTTTTTTCCTGGACGCGATTACCCGCACTTTGAACAATGCCAACCAGGTGTATGTGGTGGATGATTCCGTCAAAGGGATTTTGCCCTTGCTGGATTTGAAGGGGGGGAGAGAAGCAAAATGAACGCGCAGAAATTAATAACCGTGGATCAGAAAAAGGTGCTGCCCATCATAATTATTCTGGCGTTGCTTATCGTGGTGGCTTCAGGCAGCTTTTTTGTGGTGCAGGAAGGTTATCAGGCCATTGTCACCCAGTTCGGCCGTCCGGTGGGAGAGCCTTATAAAGAGGCGGGTCTGTATTTTAAAATTCCCTTTATTCAGGAAGTGCATAATTTTGATAAACGCCTGCTTAAATGGGACGGCAAGCCCAATGAAATTCCCACCCGGGATAAAAAGTTCATCTGGGTCTACACCACCGCCCGCTGGCGCATAGTGGACCCTCTGCTCTTTCTGCAGACCATGGCCACCGAGGCCGGGGCCATTACCCGCCTGGATGATATATTGAACGCGGTAATACGCGACCAGGTGTCCAACAATCTTCTGGTGGAGCTGGTGCGTTCAGCCGACTGGAATCCCTCTCCCCCGCCGGAACTCTCGGAGTTGCGGGCCATTACCCCGGCGGTCATCTCTGTCAGCGGTGATGATATGAATGAGCCTGCCACCGTCAGTGTGGGCCGGGCCACTATTACCCGGCGCATGCTGGAAGAGGCGCGCAAGCTTATTCCCCAGTATGGGATCGAACTCATTGATATGCAGATAAAACGCATAAATTTCATTGACACCGTGCTGAACCGGGTTTATGAACGCATGATCAGTGAACGCAAACGTATTGCCAGCCAATACCGATCTGAGGGGGAAGGGGAGAGCAAGCGGGTTCTGGGCACCATGGAAAAAGAATTGGCCCGCATCCGTTCCGACGCCTACCGCCGCTCCCAGGAGATAAGAGGCGCGGCTGACGGCCAGGCCAACATTATTTTCGGGACCGCTTTCGGCAAAGACCCGGAATTCTACTCTCTGTTCAGATCGTTGGAGATGATGGGCGCCCAGCAGGGCAAAACCGATTATATTTTCTCCACCGACAGCGAATTTTTCCGTTATTTGAAAGACTCTTCGCGTTAACGGTTGCTTCCTCACTCCCCTTATGACCGAGGGGAGTGAGGATTATTGCCAATTATGCCTTCTTTATCCTCCATGCCTTCCGGTTTTTTTTCCCTTTGGCGCCAGCACCGGCGCGGCTACGCGCAGATTTTAAAAATGAGCCTGCCTCTGATTGTGGGCATGGGTTCTTCCACGGTTATGCAGCTTACCGACCGCATTTTTCTGGCCAACTATTCTCTGACGGCCATGGCCGCCGCCATGCCCGCCGGTATTGCCGCTTTTGTGCCCACCGCTTTTTTTATGGGAGTGGGAACTTATGTCAATGTATTCATCGCCCATTATTGCGGAGCCAAATCCAAGCAACGCATCGGCCCGGCCCTGTGGGCCGGGATCTATTTTTCCCTGATCAGCGGAGGAGTTCTGGCGCTTCTGTCCCTGACCTCGCCTCTGCTCTTTAGCGCCGGCGGCCACCCGCTCCCGGTGCGGGAGATGGAAAACATCTATTGCGGCACTTTGCTCTTGGGGGGAGGGTTCAATGTCCTCATGGCCGTGCTGGGCTGCTTTTATTCCGGCCAGGGGATCACCCGGCCCATTATGCTCATCAATCTTGCCGGCATGTGCCTGAACGTGCCGCTTACCTATCTTCTCATTAACGGCGCCGGTCCTTTTCCGGAACTGGGCATATTGGGATCGGCCCTGGCCACAGTTATTGCCTGGATTTTCGAATGTCTTGTTTTCGCCGCGCTGATTTTTACCCCGGCCAATATGCCGGTCTTTAATTTGCGCCCCGCCTGGCCCAAACCCGGCCTGCTGCGCCGTCTGAGCCGCTTTGGTTTACCCAACGGCGTTCATTTTATGGCTGATATGGCCGCTTTTGCCGTGTTTGTGTTTCTGGTGGGCCGTATGGGGCTGAATTCTCTGGCCGCCACCAATATTGTTTTTTCCATCAATCAGATAGCTTTTATGCCCCTTTTGGGTCTGGGAATGGCGGTCAGCATCCTGGTGGGGCAGTCCCTGGGCGCTTCCCGGATCGCGGCGGCCCGGCTGGCGGCGGATCAGGCCTTGCATCTGGCCATGGTTTACATGCTTATAATCGCTTTGTGGTTTATGCTCGCCCCTCTGCCTCTTCTGGAATTATTCCGCCCCCGGGATATGAGTCCGGAGGAATTCCTGGTCATCAGCGGGACGGGCGCGGATATGCTCCGCCTGGTGGCTTTATATTGTATTTTTGACGCCTTTACCATTGTTTACGCCGGCGCCCTGAAAGCCACCGGCGATACCCGTTTTATTATGCTGATCATGCTTCTGTGCGCCCTTCTGGTCATGATAATGCCCACTGTGCTGGCAGTGCGCTTTGATTGGGGCATTATGTTCAGCTGGTATGCCATGACCGCTTATGTGTGCCTGCTGGGATTAATATACTGGCTGCGCTTCCGGAGCAAAGCCTGGGAAGGGATTGAAGTGGTTGGGAAAGAAGAGGGCAATATTTAAGGAAGTGCTGATTAATTCGCTGAAGTTAAAAATTATATTATTTCTGTATTGCTTCGCGCTCCTCATGGGCGGGAAGCAATGACAGGATGTAACAAATCGTATATTTTTTGTAACTTTTTCGTCATTGCTTGGGACGCGTAAGCGACGTGGCAATCCATGAACCCTCTCCGCAAACGAGAGCGTGGCGCGGGCGGCCGCTTGGGGCAAGCCCATACCAGCAAGATGGTGGGAAAAACCTTGGATTCCGGGACTGCGCCCGGAATGACGGGAAAGGCAAAGAGATATGCCCGCGTTGATAAATAATTTAAACAAAATTATTTTATACTTGACTTTTTACCACATAGGCAAAAAACTCCAACGTCTTAAAAACTCCAGGCCATTCCGCTGCTGATCAAATGCTGATCATAATCGTACAGGGAA
>JAIRYI010000017.1 GCA_031267815.1 Desulfarculales bacterium
GGCAAAGCTCAAGCCTACCGCCTGAAGGACACAATTCAAAACAAGCTCACCTGTCTGCAATTCCGTCAATTCCCGCCCCTGCCTTTGCCCTGGCGGGCCGGCGCCGCCGTATATTCTCCCCAACAGGCAGCGCATCCTTCCGAAGCCGCCTCCTGGCTTATCAGCAAGGCGGGCCGGACCCTCAACGCCGCCTGGGATCTAGATGACGGCAATCTTTTGTTTTTTGATGAACTCGGCGATAAAGCCGGACGGGTGAAGGAGGTGGTGTCCTTTAACCGCCTGCTGATCAATTTGGGGCATTTGCACGGCTTAAAAGAAAACGCCGCCTTTGTGGTTATGGACAAGGACAAGGAAAAAGCGGAAATATCGGTGCCCCGGCCGGGCGGGGAAAATTCTCTGGCCGAGGTCGGCAATCTCTACGAACCGGCTTTAATTATCAAGCCAGGGGATCAGCTGCGGCCCCTGAAACCGGAAGATTCATGGCAGGCCGGGCGGCCCGGACACAGCGCCACCTTACGTCTGGCCGGCAGGGAAGTCGCGGTCAGCCTGGATGAGACCACCCCTCTGCTCAACCATCATTCCTTTATGACCGCCTTCCGCCAATTGACGGAAAACGGGGAAGAGGGGGCAAGGGAACTTATCCCTCCCTTGGCGGCGGTGCTGGTCAAAGTTGCGGATCTGGGCAACCTGCGCCAGATTGCCGGCCGGCCGGGGGTTGATCATGTTTTCAGAGTGCTGGCGGAAAAAGCCCATGCTTTTAACAGCGGGCGCGACAGCGGGATAGTTTGCGCCCGCTATGCCCCTGATACTGTCGCCCTGCTCCTGCCCGGCTATGACCGCGACAAGGCGCTGAACCACGCCCGCGACCTTATGGGGGAACTCGTTCCTCTTAGCGAGCGCCCGCTACGGGCCGGGGTGAGCTATTATCCGTGTCTGGATTTCGCGCCCGGCCAGTTGCTGGACAACGCGGCCAAGAGCCTGACCCACGCCGAATTTATGGAACCGGGCAGCGTGGTGGCCTGTGACGCGGTCAGCCTCAATATTTATGCCGATTCTCTGTTCAGCGAAGGCCTCCTGGCGGAAGCGGCGGCGGAATATGAGCGGGCTCTGCGCCTTAACCCCGGCGAACTCAATGTGTTGAATTCCCTGGGAGTGTGCTACGCCAGGCTCAACCGCGCCGGGCAGGCCCACGCTATGTTCAGGAGGGCCCAGCAGACCGCCCCCGATGACTATATGGCCTATTATAACGAGGCCTACGATCTGATGGCCCGGGACCGGGAAGGATGGCCGGAGGCGGAAAGGCTCCTGCGTCATTGCCTGTCTCTGCAGCCGGGCCATCCGGATGTTTTATTCCAGTTAGGGCGGGTGGCCCAGAACCAGGGCCAGTTCAATCAGGCGCTGGATTATTACCAGCAGGCCCAGGCCTCGCCCCGGTGTCCCGGCGGCGTTTACCGTTATCTGGGAGAAGTCCTGTCCCTGTCCGCCAAGCTGAGAGAAGCGGAGGAGGCTTTTAAAAAAGCGGTCAAATTTAATTCCGCGGACGCAATATCACTCAATCATCTGGCCAGTCTGTACCTGCAGCGCGGCGCCAACCTGGAAATAGCCCTTTCTCTGGCCAAACGGGCCTGGGAGCTGGATCCGGAACGCCCCCGCGTCTGGCAGGTATACGCCTATGCTCTGGACAAGCTGGGCCGGAGCGAACAGGCCCGCGCCCTGCTGCAGCACGGCCTGCGCCGCTATCCTGACGATCCGGCCCAGAAATTACTCCTGGCGCAAATTCAGATCCGCGCGGGGCAGCTGGCCGAAGCCAGAGACAATCTGCGTCAGGTTCTGGCCTTGGAACCCAATATGAAAGAAGCCCTGGAAGCCCTGGCTTCTCTGCCCGGGGAATGAAGGCCCCGCGCGGAAATTAAATTAAAAACCGCGCTCAGCGCCGGTTGCCGGTTTTTGACTGGCATGTTGGTGGGCGAGGAGAGACTCGAACTCTCACGGGTTTACACCCTCGGGATTTTAAGTCCCGTGCGTCTGCCATTCCGCCACTCGCCCCAATTGGGAGACCCTGAAAAAGCCGGCTTCGATTTTTTCAGGGATGATGAAATCGCCCGGTACAGCCGATCCTTAAAAACATTTCCGGTCGGAAAAATACGCGTTTCCGCAAAAATTATATTGTAATATCATTGTGTTTAATGTTTTTCAAGGCCGACTGATTATCAACAGCAATCATAACATAAGCCCAGGGCAAAGTCTAGCTGGGGGCAAAATTAAGGCGCCCAAAAAACAGTTAGCGTCACGGCCGGCGCCTGACGCTAACTGTCTATAAGAAAGGAAGAAACATGACTTAAGCTGGTTGCCTATATTAAAAAGCAATTTTAATGCCAAGTTTTCTGATCAAGGTCTATTTTAATATTTTAGAAGTTAAAACAGTATGTTGAACACTAAAAGACTGGCCGGGCAGTTGGGGCTTAAGCTGGAATCCAGTACAAATTTTTTAACCGCAAAAGAGGAGAAATCGCCTTTTTACGGCTAATTGCCTGTAAATAATAATAATTTAAGAAGAAAGAAAATTTATACCGGATAAACTCGGTTTGAGACCTGTTGCATATTTAAATATATGGACGGCAATTGGCAACAGGTCCCGGTTTGTTGATGAGCCTGACAAGCATCTTAAAACGTATATGCTCCTAAGGGCTGGGGGCGGCGCCAAACACAAAATGGAAGAATATATCCACGCCGGTATCGCGCATTGTGCCTATCTGGCCCTGTAAAGTAACGCGGGGGGTTAAACGCCATTCCAGGCCCAGATTCTGAAAGTTATTTTCATCTATCCCCTGACGGTAACGCAGATAGACATTGTCCAGTAAATATTTCCCCGCCTCTATGGACGGGCCTCCTTGGGTTTCATTATGAGTTGTGATTATATCAGGGGTAAGGGCGGAGCCGAATAAATATTCCATTTCCTGACGCCCCTGCTGACCGATCATGGCCAGGGCCAGAGCCTGATTGGAGAGAGAATTGCTTTCCCGGCGATCAAGTTCCTGTACCGGACGGGCAAAAGCCAGCATACTTAAAATATCGGCCTGGCTCATGGGCAGATCGGAGCGCAGGCTTAACTGGGGGGAAGAGGCCGGACCGGTAATGCTTATATTAATATTCACCATGTCATAGCGGACCGAGGCGTTAATATCCAGTTCAGGCAGCATGCTCTGCGGATCAATGAATTCTATTTTACCTCCCACCTGTTCAATCCTGGTTCCCAAAATTATAAATATGCCGCTGTCTATCCGGTAGGAACCGCTGAACAGAGGAGAGGCATAGGCGGCTTTATTCATACTGGCGGAACCGCTGCTCCGAATCCGGCCCTGAGGAAAATTGATCTGGAAATTTTCCGCTAAAACCAAATCGACTTCCAACTGCCAGGAGTCCAATAATTCCGGAAGAGCAAAGTCATCAGCGGAATCGCCGCCAAAATCCATGGCCGGGGGCGTCTGTTGGGAATGCAGGGTCACCACATCGTCAAGATCATTGCGGCCGGCCTGGAATATTTTACCCTGCGCGCTTTTAACCGTGACCGTACCTTTGAGTACAGGCAGGTCATAGCTGCCGCCGAGCAAAAACTCGCTGTCCAGCAAAAGAGAACCCACAGGAGACAAATCAAGATTGAAGTCCTGAGCCAGCAGGGCAAGGTTCAAGCTCTGCTCAATCCAGGGCAGGCCGGCGCTGCCGCGCAGAGAAAGGAGGCCGGAGCCGCTGCGCAGGCTGAAATCCTCAATTACCAAATCCTGGCCCTGACAGACGAGGCGCGCGTTGAGATCATTAAAAGGGCGGTTCAGGAGGCTTGTGCTGAAATCAACCCCACTTAACTGTAAATATCCCGACGCCTGCAGGCGGCCGGAATCATCCGCTTTAATGGCGGCGTCAATATCAACGGTCCCCTGCAGCTCCCGCATATGGGGAATAAATACCTGGAGCGGCTCCAGGGATACGCCTTTCGCCCTGACGTCCATTTGCATGGCCGCGAAAGGATCAGAAAGGCCGGGATTCAAGAGCAGATTAAAGCTCATGAGGACGGCGCCGCCCATGCTGACCCTGGCTTCCACCTCCAGCCGGTCGTTTTTGGCCGTCCCCAGCAAAAGGACGCTGACGGTCTGACTGCTGTATAGCGCGCTGATATCTCCCCGGAAATCCAACAGGGGGAGGCCTGGTTTTCCGCTCAGGGATGCGGTCAAGTTTAAAAGCGGATGAGCGGGAAGAGTATCGGCGCCGCTTATTTGAACAAGCTCAAAATTTTCAATTGTCAACTTACCTTCCAGCCGGTCCCGCTGGCGGCTGAAATCAGCCTTGATATTTTGCAGGTTTTCGGTCAAATGCAGGCCGCTTAGGGCAATGTTTTCCGGACGGAGACTAAAGGAGGCGAAGCCGTTCTGCTCCCAGAGTTGTCTCTGCGGGTTCACCAGCTGCGTGTTTTCAAGCCGCCACATATCCCATTGCTGGCTCCCCGGGGCCAGAGCGGCGCTGCCGCGCCAGCGGTTCAGGCCCGCCGCCCGCACAGCCAGTTCTCCGTTTTGGCCGCGGATATTGCCGTCAATATCGATCTGCCCGGCGCTTACCATCCCCAGACTAAGCCCCCGCAGCCGCGCCTTCCCTTCCAGCCGTTCCGTCCAGATAATGTTCAGGCTGGCGTCAAGACTGCGTAAACTTATATCCGGGCCGTTGATATTAATTGCCTTGGCGTTTAACTGCAGCTCCGGCCGCCGCCAATCTCCCCGCAAACGGCCGTCGCCTTTGAGGAGACCGTGACTGGGCAGGTATGGGACGTTCCGCAAATTCAGGATATTATATAAGTAGTTAATTTCACGGATATCAAAATCAAAATTCAGATCAAACTCATTTAAACTCACTTTGCCGGAAAGCGCGCCCTCGGCGCCGGGGGCGCGGAAATTTCCTCTTTTTATGTTTAATTCCCGGCCCTGCCATTCCAGCAAAGCGTCCAGAATAATTTCCGCTTCCCCGGGAAGCGCGGGACGCAAATTCAGGGATAATTCTCCTTTGCCGATATTGCCTCTGGCTTCCATCTGCCCGCTGACCGCGATTTCCCGCAGCATGTTGTTTTCATCTCCCGGGGGCAAGGTGAAGTTGTGGATATCCAAGGTAAGGGATGATTCACGCTGGCCGAAGGGGTAACAGACAAGCCCTCGGGCGTCCAGATAGCCCTGTTCATCGCGCAAGCGCAGCCGGTTAATGTTGTATGTATTGTCCCGCCAGGCTATATCTCCCTCTATTTCCGTAAAAACTTTGCGGGCGGTTTGTATTTGGCGCAGACTGAAAACAATCTTGCCCGGTTCTCCCCGCAAGGATACATCCCCGGACATGTTGATCATGGGCAGAGACGAAAGCAGGCCCAAGCCCAGATTGCCCGGCAGAAAATTATTGGCCCGGCCTTTCAGCTCATAATTTCCGGTCTGGGGATTAAATCCGCCCTCCAAGCGCAGGGAAGCGTCATTTTGGCGCAGGTCCAAAGCGATCAGGAAATCTTCTTGCGCCCCTGTGAAATTAAGGATCATCTCCCAGGGATGAAATTGATCTCCATTTCCCATCGGTTCTCCGTACAATATATCCAGCTGTAAATCGCTTTGCTCCGGATTCCGCCAGTTAATCCTGCCCCGGCAGGAAACCCGCCCCTCTTCCCGGCTGATGATTAAAGGAGAAAAGGCGGCGCTGCCGCTTTCGAGGGTGAATTCCCCTTGCGCCTTTACCGGCCCGGATCCGGCCTGGGGGCAGGAGGCGCTGCCCTCCGCCAAACTGAGGCTGAAATGCCGATCGGTCAAATTTAAAGCGCCGCTGATGTTTACATCGGTCAGGGTTAAATTTTCCTCCGGCAGATCGCAAGCGCCCCCGGTGACGTCAAGATCATGCACAATGAGGGCGGAAATGAACGGAGGCAAGGCGGCCGCGTCTTCCCCGTCTTCCTGCCCGCCTGTCCGGAACAGCTCCCGATTAAGAGTTGGCTCCTGTATGTCAATATAATCGAATTCAATTATGCCCCTCAAAAGAGAGATCGGCCGCAGGCCGGTGTTCAGTGAGGATATGCTCAGAAGCGTCTCGCCGTTTCTGACCAGCTTTATATCGCCGAGAGCAAATTCCCCCAGGAGATGGCCGCTGATATTTCCCACTTCAAGTTCATAACCGTAAGCGGCGGCAAGGTGATCTTTCAGAATTTGCAGCGCCTGATTGAGGACCGGCCGGTTTCCCAGCAAAGCCAGCCCCAGCATCAGCAAAAAGATCAGGCAGCCGCCCGCCGCGAGGGTGACTTTCAGAGCCGTCCGGATGATACGTTTCATGATCAGAAGGCCTGTCCTACGCTCAAGTAAAATTGGTAATCCTCATAACTGTAATAATCGGGCCGGTTGAGTATATATCCCAAATCCACCCGGATAGGTCCCAGGGGGGTGTTATAGCGCAAGCCGGCCCCCGCTGTAAATCTCAGGCCGTCGCTGTAATCGGTATAGTTCTCATAGGCATTGCCGGCATCCACAAACAACACTCCGCCCAAGTCCCCCCAGAGAGGGAAACGCAGTTCCAAAGAAGCTTCCACCATGCTTTCCCCGCCCAGAGGTTTGCCGCTGCCGTCCAGAGGTCCCAAGTTCTGGTAGCGGTAACCGCGGACGCTTTGGCTGCCTCCGGGGAAGAAACGGCTCACCAGGGGGATACGGCTGGTATTTTCCATAGGCATGATGATTCCGTATTCGGCGCGCCAGGCCAGCGACCATCTGTCCCGGATCAGAGGAATGATATGGCTGAAGGAGGCGGCCGCCTTGATAAAAGCCACGTTGGAGGCCAAGGCCTGGGAAGACGCTTCCAGTTCCAATTGAGCCAGCCAGCCCCGTCCGGGAGCCAGAGCGGAATCGCGGGTATCGTAAGCGGCGGACAAAACAAAGCTGTTAATTATATGCTGGCTCAGTTCATAGTCCGGATCAGGGACTTTTACTTCCAGATCGGTCACCGCGGTGAGTAAAGTTTTCAGGCCCAGAATAAATTTCCAGTTATCATCGGGAGTGAGGACTATGCTGGGGCTGATAAAAAAACTGCGTTCACTGTATGATTCATTGTCAGTTTCCCTGGCCCCGCCGTACAGGTCAAAAAGCGCGTGGCGGCTGTATAAGGGTATGCCGAGATTCCCGCTCAGCCCGAGATATAATGAACTGTACTTGCCGGAAACAGTGATGATGTCCCCTAGGCCCAGCATATTGCGGTTTACCTGCGATACTTGCACACGAAAATTTTCTTCCGTGCCGTAGCCAAGGCCCAGAGCCAGACTATGGGGCGCCGCTTCGTACACTTCCACGGCAATGGGAACTTCATCCCCTTCTTTTTGATCATAGACAGGAGTCAGAGTCACGGAACTGAACACGCCGCTGTTGCTTAAAACCTGCTGGCTGTCCTTGAGGCGCTCACTGGAAAAAGCCTCTCCTCTGATAAAAGTGAGGCGTTCCAGGATAAAATTGTCTTTGACGGTGCTGTGATTGATAATTTGCGCCTGCCCGAATTTAATTTCCGGACCGGGATCAATCAGAAAACGGGGCACGGCCTCATGGGTATCACGGTAAATCAGAACCTGACTCTCCATGCGCATCAGAGGGTGGGCATGATTGGTCATATAAGTTAAGATAGCGTCTTTACTGGCGGAATAGGCTTCCATGAGCATGGGCTGACCTGGCTCCTGGCCTATCATTTCCCACAGGACGCCGCGCCAGACTTCGTCTTCAGGCTTGGGCAGAATAAGTTCCGCCTGCCTGATATGAAATAAATCATTTTCCCGTACTGTGACCGTGACGTCCACAAGGCGGGTTTCATGGCGGTAGCCGGGGCTCACCCTGACCCTGACATTGAAATATCCGTTCATTTTATATAGATTGCTTATACTTTCCCGGTCCCGCTCCATGGCCAGATAGCTGAACTCCGGAGCGGGGAGGAAAGTGAAGGCGGAGGAGGGCTTGTTTTCCATAACTTCTATTATGGAAGCAGTGTTTATGTTTTCCGCGCCTTCAATAATCACTTTACCCACCCGCCAGGGCCGTTCCTGTTCATCCTCCGCCCCGGCCCAGCCCGGTTTCCCCGGCAGCAGACAAGCCAGCAGCAAGAATATGACCCCCAACTTTATTCTCATGAGAAATCCTATTTTGTAGACCCTGAAAAAGTTGAAGACGGCTTTTTCAGGGAAGAGCGCTTAGCTTCGGGCGCCGCTTGAAAGCGGACGCCGCAAGTAAATTGCGGCTCGCCCTCACAGCGCCCGTTCGATGAAATCGACCGGGATAGCCGATCCTGAAAAACATTTCCGGTCGGAAAATATGCGTTTTTGCAAAAATTATATCGCAATATCATTATGTTTAATGTTTTTCAAGATCGACTATTTTTTCTCCGCAATATGCGCCTCCGCCCAGCCCGGCGTCAGTTTATAAGATCGGGGCGCGACAAATCCTGCCTTGGTCAAGAGTTGGTGTACGGTCTCGGTGGGGGGGAAATCCAGCATGGAATCCAACAAATAACAATAAGCGGCCAGGCGCGGGTTCAGGCGTTTTAATATTCCGGGTAGCCGGGGCTGGACAAATTCAAGCAGCCAGCGTCTCCATCCGTGTAAATAACTGGTTTCCAACAAATAAATTCGGCCCTTACTTTTAAGCACCCGCAGGCACTGCTGAAGCGCCAATATCCGCCCGGGCATGATGCGCAGGGCAAAGCCCATGGTCACGGCGTCAAAACTGCCGTCAGGAAAAGGAAGACTGTCAGCGGAACCCTGTCTGAATTCCAGATTGGGGCGGCCCTGGCTCCTGGAAGCGGCCACGCGCAGCATGGCCGGATTGTTATCCAGGCCAATGGTATAGGGATGAGAGGGGAGATCGGCCGCCATCCTGGCCATCTGCCCGGTGCCGGAGCCTATATCCAGAACCTTCCCTCCGGCGGGCAGATACATACACGCGGCCAGGAAGCGGCGCCATCTCTGATCGCTGCCCCAAGTAAGCAAACGGGTCTGCTGTTCATAGCGGGGGGCGACATAGGTGAAAAAACCGGTCACTTCCTCCGCCATATGACGGTGAGAGGAGTAATTCATTTTTCACTTACCAGAGGAAGCATTCCCGCCAGGATCTCCGCACTGATTGCCGGGTCGGCCAGGGGATGGGAGGAAAGATTTTTAAACTCTGTCTCCAGTTCATCCAAAAGGCCGTTTAAGATGCTCTTGGCCAGACCTCTTTCCGGCTCCGCCAGGAGGCCGGCGGACTGACCGGCCTGATCCCGCCAGCTGCCCGCCGGTTTTTTTTTCATTATCCGCACGGCCCTGCTCAAATCATGAAGTTTGAGCGGAGCCAGCCCGGGCAGTTTTAAAGCCTGCCGCACCCAATAAGTAAATAACAGGTGCGATAATTTTCTGTCCAGAGGGTCTTCCGGCCAGCCGGGGGCGGTCAGAGTTTTAAGCACTTCCAGGCGGTTCAGGCCGGCGAGTTCAAAAATAAGTTTTCCCCAGAAATCAATCCGCGCCAGGGCGTTTTGGGCCTGTTGCAGCTCGCTGATGTTATGAAAGGCCCGGTATTCGGGACTGCCGCTTTGGTTGTAGAATCTGGGCAGCTTGAAGAGCAGGCCGGCCAGCCAGCGATCCAGAGGAAAATCCAGCAGGTTAAAACCGGTGGGCAAGTCTTTGAGCCAACCGGTTTTAAGTATTTTCCAAGCCTGTTTATTAAGCCCTCGGACAGCCCCGGCGCCCTGGCGGGCAATAACCGGCAGGGGCAGGCGCCGCAAAATTGCGGCGGCCCGCTGCCCTCGGGCCGCGCTGAGGTCCGAGGCCGGGGACTCATGGCCGCCGGCAAGCAGCGACAGACCCAGGTTGACCAGGCTTATGCTTTCCGCGGCCGCCCGGCCGGCGGCTTTGCGGTCGGCCCAATCAGCGTCCAGGGCCACGATGCCGCAATTGGCGATAAAAGTCAGCTCCTGTTTTAAATTATCCTGTTCGGAGACGGTCAGGCAAGTCAGGCCGGAGGGCAGCAGTTCATCCTCCGCCATAAATCCTCCCCAGGCCTTGATCCCGCTTTCCTGATGTATTCCGGCCGGAGCGTATTTAAGCGGTTTGTTCTCCCAGGCGCTTTCTCCCGGCCCAGGGTTGGCCCACAGGCTCAAAGCCTCTTCCCGGCTGGGAAAACCCTGATCCTGAAGGCGGCCCTGACGCCAGCGCCGGGCATATTCTTTAAGCTCACTGTCAGGCTCCCAGCGCATGGCTTCCATAACCTGCGAATATTTATCCGGAAGCTCGCTTTTCAAAACCACCATGATCTGGGCGGCCAGAGCCGCTTCATCCGGGCGGTTGAATTCCAGCCAATATATCCCGTCCAGAGTGAATTCCGGCAAATCATCGGGCGGCTCCTGCTCATCCTGGCTGGGAACATATTTCCAGACCGTAAACCAATGGCGGCCCAGAAGGGTCAGCGTCTCTATATCAACGCTTTCCAGCCAGACCTTCAGTTTTAGCGGGCCTGCTTCCATGATAACCGGCAGCCAGGCCCCGTAGCGGTCAGGATCCAGTTCTTCACGGCGCCAGGCGGTGAGATCAAGCAGATAGGTCAGTTGTTCATCCGAACTGAGTTCGACAATTTCCAGGCAGTCCGCCGGGCCTATATCCATAACCAGGCGCGCGAAATTGTCGCTGCTAAGAGCCTGGACAAGTTCCTTGCTGTCCTGGGCCAGCAGGATAAGACGCGTCTGCTCCCGCGGGGTATTTGCCGACAGTATGCCTTTAAGACGCTGCTCCGGCGACAGGGACTGCCATAATTCCTGGGCCTGCCCAGGGTCGGTCTTTTCCAGGCGCAGGATGTTCTCGGGATTGTAATCGGTAATATTCATGAAGTGAATCTTACAAGCCGGCCGCCGCAAGCGCCACAGGAACGGCAGATTTCAGGCTGACATTTGGGGCTTAATTGCCCGGATTTGGCTTTAAGGGCTTCTCTGATCAAATACTGCCGGCTTATACCGTGATCCACAACCGACCAGGGCAGAAATTCGCCGAACTCCCTGGGCCGGCACGCGAAAAATTCGGCCGGGCGGGCGAGGAAAGCTTTTTTCACTCCCCTGCTCAGATTTTCCAGTACCGGGATCAGGCGGCGGTCTCCCCGGCTTAAGGCGCCCTGTAAAAGACTTAAGCGGGACGATTCATGAATCAGCCTGACATTGGGCAGTTTTCCAAGCCCCTGGCGGATGCGGATCACCCGCTGATTTATTTCCTTCTGGGTCAGCATGGGCTGCCACTGCAGGGGGGTGAAAGGTTTGGGAATAAAAGGGTTCAGGCTCACCGTCAGCGTGCCCAGGCGCCCTTTGCTTCTGGCGCTGCTCAACATGGTCCGGCGCAGGCGTTCCACCAATTCCAGCAGCAATTGCGCATCTCCGTCATTTTCGTAAGGCAAACCTGTCATAAAATAGAGGCGCAGATTGAGGATCCCGGCTTCAAGCGCCAGTTTTACCGCTCTGTCCAGATCATCGTCGGTGAGTCCCTTGTTGATTATCCGGCGCAGGCGCTCGCTGCCCGCTTCCGGAGCCAGAGAGACGGTTTTCTGCCCGCAGGCGGCCAGACTGAGCAGCAGGCCGAAGGAAAGAGTGTCCGCCCGCAGGCTGGATACGGAAAAGCTGCCCTTTTGCGCCACAATCTCCCGGGCCAGATCCTCCAGGCCCTTGATATCATTGACCGCGGCGGAAACCAGACCCAGTTTGCAGGCGAGATTTGACATGCTGTCCAGCAGAGGAGGGGCCAGATCCCCGGCCTGAGCCAGACGCGGCGGGCGGTAGATGTGTCCGGCGGCGCAAAAACGGCAGCCATGAGGGCATCCCCGGCCCATTTCCTGTAAAAACATGTCGCCCATTTCCGCCTGGGGAGAAAGAAACAGAGAAGAGGCCAGGCCGGCGGCGGGGCCGCGGTATTTGGGCGCGGCTATTCGGGCAGGGACATCAGCCAGCGGTTCCAAAGCTTTGGGAACGCCGTCCTTGTAATAGGTATCCTGATACAGGCTGGGCACATATAAAAAAGGCAGACGCCGGGCCAGAAAGAGCAGCTGCCGGGAACGGGGAGCAATATCCCGGCTTAAGCGCCACGCTTCCAGGAAAGGGGGCAGAACCGCTTCCGCCTCGCCCATGAGGATAGCGTCCGCCACCCCTGCCAGCGGTTCGGGATTGAGCATGGGAACAATGCCTCCCGCGATCAGAAGAGGCTCATTTTCCCGGGCGGAGGCGGATGAATTCACGCCGCCCTGACGCAGCATGGATAACAGATTGGGAAGATCGTTTTCAAAAGGCACCGTGGCCAGAAGGAGGTCGAATTTGCCCAGGGGCAACTTGTTTTCCCGGCTTAAGGGGGGGTGGCCGGGTGGGGGAAGAAAAAAACGTCTGGCCGCCAGCCTGGGAGTATGATTAATAATCCGGTAAAGGACGGCCAACCCCAGATAGGCCATTCCCGCCCGGTAAGTGTTGGGATAAATAAGGCCTATATGCAGTTCGGCCTTTTTATTGGGGAGCAACAGGCATGTTTCAGTATGAGGGGAATGACGGATAGCCATGAGAAATCCTCCCGGTTTTCAGGGCCGGGAGGGAAATCTTGAGAATTCAGCCGCAACTTCCCGAGCAGCCGGCGCAGCCCGCGCCCGCGCCCGCGCCCGTATCCAGAGGCGGATTGGTGGAGGTGATGTTGAAATACTCCTGTCCGTCTTCACTGATGAGGCTCACATCGACGTCGCCCAATTGCGCTTCCAAAGATTTTTCAATAGTATAATTCAACCCTTGGTGTTCATAGAGGACGTCGCTGTCTTTGGCTTCGTCCAGGACCAAGCGCAAAGAGGCCCCGCCGCAGCCCCCGCCCAGATATATACGCAAAGTTTTGCCGGAGATTTTTTGCGATGCAAGATAATCCTTAATAGCCTGACCGGCTTCACTGGTTACATTAATCATGCCCTAACCTTTCTTAAATTTTGTATCATCCCGCGCCAGTATTAAATATAAAGGCAATTACTTTTTTGACAAGAGCGGAAGGGTCATAAAATTTTTCAGCCCGCCGTTATGAACAGCAGCGGCAGCGGACTCCACTATTGATCCGCGCTCTCTTAAAAACGGATGATAACGGATGTATTTGCGGCTTGACAAAATGGGGGTAAACGGATGAAGATATGGGTATGATAAATATTAATACTTTGCATATAAACCATGAACTATTGAAATTTATTGCTGAAATAGATGAATTTAAAGGTTCTTGGCCGGCGCTGAGTCAGTTGGCTCCGGAACGGCTTTCCGCCTTGCGCCGAGTAGCCACCATTGAAAGCATAGGCTCATCCACCCGCATTGAAGGCAGCGGCTTGAGCGATCACGCCGTGGAAAAATTGCTGAACAATCTGGTCATAGACTCTTTCACTACCAGGGATGAACAGGAAGTGGCCGGTTATGCCGACACAATGGAACAAATCTTTCAGGCTTACTCTTACATCAGCCTGACGGAAAATCATATTCGCCAACTGCATCGCGATCTGCTGCGCCACAGCGACAAAGACCAGCGCCATCGCGGAAATTACAAGACCTTTCCCAACAATGTGGCCGCGTTTGATGAAAACGGCCGGCAGATAGGCATTGTCTTTGCTGCCGCTGCGCCCTTTGCCACTCCAGCCCTGATGCAAGACTTGCTGTCCTGGACCAATAGCGCCCTGGAGACGGGCCGTCTGCACACCTTGCTGGTGATTGGCGTTTTTGTAGTCAGCTTTTTAGCCATCCATCCTTTTCAGGACGGCAATGGCCGGTTAAGCCGTATTTTGACCACCTTGCTCCTGCTGCGGGCGGGCTATGCCTATGTGCCTTACAGTTCTTTGGAAAGCGTTATTGAAAACAGCAAGCGGGATTATTATCTGGCTTTGCGTCAAACCCAGGCCACCATCAACAGTGACGCCCCCGATTGGCAGCCCTGGCTGCGGTTCTTTCTGCATGCGCTGCACCAGCAGATGCGGAATCTTACCTTTAAGATGGAGCGTGAGCATAGGCTCAATGCCGCCCTGCCGGAATTGTCCCTGCGCATTATGGAGCAGGCGCGCGCGCATGGCCGGGTCACGCTGCGGGAGATCAGTCTGCTGACCGGGGTCAGCCGCAATACCTTGAAGGAGCATTTTCGCAAGCTGGCGCATGCCGGCCATCTCAGCATGCAGGGTAAGGGGCGGGGTACTTGGTACAGACTGAAGTAAAAACGCGTTTTTGCCAAGCAGGCTGCCGCAAATTGCCCCGGAAGGCAATTTGCGGCAGGTCTCAATTATGGACAGACCCCATGCTCGCTGTCTGCCCAATCATTCGCTAGGAGCATATACGCTCTAATCCCAGGAGATAACATGACGGATAACCAAATTATTGAGCAACAACATAAAACTTTTGAAGAAATTCGACATACAGAACTACGCCAGGCTGTTTAATCGGCTGACCGCGTATGCGTCTTGTGCGCATCCACATAAGAGCGCAACACAGCATTGATGCGGGACTGATACCGCTTGCCCGTGTTCTTAAAAAAATCCAGCACTTCAGCATCAAGGCGCAACGTGATTTGCTGTTTGGTTTGTGGTAACTCCGCAGTTGCTTTTATCCAAACAGCATCAGGCAGGTTAGGCGCGTCACTATAGTTGATTTGTTCATCAGGCATCAAAGCCGCAGCATCCAACCGAGCCTTTTGTTCGGCACTCAACGACGGTGGATTCTTTAGATCAAGAGTTCGCTTTACTGTACTGCGTTCTTTCATTGGCATCGGCTTTCCTCACAGAAATAATGCGGATGATTTCCTCGTGTCGAACGGTGTAAACCACATACAGGACAGCCGAATAAGCTAACCCAATCGTTGCCCATCGATCTTCCCCATAGTCCTCGCGTCCGTCATAGGCTTCAATTCGCCCAGCATCGTAAAAAACAAGCGCGGCATCCTCAAAGGACACGCCGTGCTTTTTCAAGTTCCGAGCCGCTTTATCGGCGTCCCATTCAAATTCCATTGTAGTTTTATTGTAGCTTCATTTTGTAATTATGTCAAGGATCATCCCTGCGCATGCGGGGAGCATGGGAGCATTGGTTAAATCAGTTCGCCGGCGAAGGATATTCTCCCCTCTTCATAGCGGAGGCGGCCGCCATGGCCTTCTCAGCTTCTTGTTTGGCTATGGAATCATCTTGGAATATAAAAGACTTTTCAAGCGCAAGTACCTGGGTAAAATCATTATTGTGTTTTCTAAAGCCTGTTCGGGTGCTACATGCACCACGGAGATGACAGGTCTTAAATTCCGCTCCAATACTTGCTGTATTTTAGGGATTACCGTGTGGGGACAGTTCCCTGCGCGGCGGTGTTTACAGCGGGTGAACCGCACCCGAAAGGCCATATCGTGAAATTTATCAACTTTGAGAACGATGGCTTCGAAGTAAAGAAACATCTTGGACTGGTGGAAACCAAGCGCGCCCAAGAGCGCAGGAGTTATATGCTCAACTGTTGGCGCGGCCAACTTGTCGATGTTCCAAGTAAATTTATGGTGACTACGGTCGTTGAGGACACGGATGAATGGATTCACTCGTTCTATTCCTATAACGATGAAATTCCAACAGAACAGGATTTTATGAATAGCATAGCTGATTATCTGACGTTTGAATTTAATATGATAACGCACGGGCGCGGGTATCTGTTTGAGAGAGACGCATAATGCTTCATTTAACCGATAGAGAATGGGGCGCGTTTCCTCTGACTGAAATCTTTCCAATCATACAACGCGGGAAGAGGCTTAAAACTGCTGACCATTCCATCGGAAGAGTGCCTTATGTTTCATCAAGCGCGATTAATAATGGTGTGGCTAATTTTGTTGCCAACAAAAAAGGCGTAAGGAAATTTGATAAATGTTTGACTATTGCTAACATCGGGAGCATAGGAAAAACCTTCTAACACCCTTATAGCTTTGTAGCAAGCGACCATGTTACAGAATTGAAAAACGACAACATTAACGGCTACGCATATAAATTTTTGTTGCCGATAATATCCCGGTTGAATGAAAAATACAACTTTAATCACGAAATAAACGAGATACGCATACGGCGCGAAAATATCCTTCTGCCCATTGACGAAAAAGGCTCACCTGACTGGGCGTTTATGGAATCATACATTCGTGAGCGCGAAGAAAATCTGATAACGGTAATAAAGTTAACCGTTCCGCAGGTAAAACTGCATACATCACCCGCAAGGAAAGCAACAATGGGCTTGACGGCTTTATTGACTACGCCCCCAAAATGCTGAATAAGGAAAAGAAACAATCGCGACGCCAACGCCGCTTAATTGGCAGAGTAGACGAAGATAGCGGCGCAGTATTGCCGACCGATGGGCGTTGCCGCAAGAACAAATCGACACATCCAAATACGGAAGCTTTAAAGATATCACGCCAACGCAGTTCAAAGACTGTAGAGATAGCGGTGCGAAAATATTATGGCGCGACCTATCTTTTGGATGCTATTAGCAAAAAGTTGAAATTAACTAGGGTTTTGAGAAGATATATCATTCTTGAAGCAACACTCTCAAAATTGTTTTTCCAAATAATTTTTGTAAAATTTATAAAATAAATACTTGCTTTGCCAAACTGTCTAATTCTCTCCACGTGCTTGCTTGCAGTGTTCTTTTTTTATCACTCAGTTGTAATGCCATTTCTATAAGAGCTTTATGATTTTTATTTTTCAAATCAATTTTTGGAAGCGCAAGATATTCAACAACACTAACGCCAAGGCTTAATTGAGCTGCATACGCGGAAATTGCCTCAGAAACAATAGGAGCATTCAACAGAGATGTAAGAAATGCGGCTTCTTCCAAACTTTTACAAGGAACAAAGTAGAGCTTATGGTCAAGGATAACGAGTTTCTTTCCAATCTTCGGGTGCTTAAATGGCGCTATAATGGCGGCAGCAAATTTTCCACCTGACATTTCACGCCATGCTACTTTGTACTTGGTGAAAGAATACGCGCCGGTATTCCAGAGAGACCACCACACTTGATTTTTTTGGAATCTACGGAAACTCGACCGTTGTTCAAGCACCGGCTGAAACCGTTTCAAATAGCGAAATGTCGCAGGGAAATCAGTTGGCAGGTCTGGATCGCCGTGCATTCCTCGTTGTGGGACCAATACACAATAGTTGAGATCAGGCTCCGCTTTGAAAGCAGTCACACCTCGCCCGCGCAAGAGCGGGAAAAGATGATCCATTTCTATATTGGCTTTGATTCTTGGAATATCTCTTCGCTTACCCAACGTGGGATCATTCTCAATGGAGATCAATCTTCCGGGTTTGCTGGCACCAGTTATGCGGACAAAAAAAATACCGTTGGCATCGGTTGTGATCCCTTTTCGTGCCACATAGTCATGTGTTCTCGGCGCAAAGAGGCTTTGCCACGTTTCATGCTGGGCTCGTGTACCTTTTAGCCAAGGGCCTGCATCTGTTCCAGGAATAGGCGAGGCCAACCCATCAAATTTTTTAGCTTCAAGGATAAATTCTTCCGCAGTCGCGTAACTGCGTTTGGGTTGACCGGTTACTCCTGCCGGAGACCACCAGCGGTATGAGACAGGATATTGGGTAGATGAACCTGTCTTGAAGATGAGAAGCGTCGCGTGATTACTGACGCCTTCAAAAGGCGCTATTTTAGCAAAATCCTCAACGCACTTTACCGCAAACGGTAAATCAAGGCGTGAAATTTTAAATCTTCTAAATCCTTGACTGGATTCATTGGAAAACACTGTGCCGGTGATGAGAAATGCCAGCGTTCCGCCATGTTTTAACCAGCGTTCCGCTGCGACATAAGTGACGACAGTCGATATGTCGGATTCGATTCCGCCAACCCATCTATCATCACTGAATACTCCTAATTTAACACATTGATCCCTAATGATTTTGGCATAATCCGGTGGTAAATGACTCCATTTCACCCATGGAGGATTCCCGCAGACAAAGTCTGCTGCTGGCGTTGAGCTTGCCGCAAAGCGATCCGCAAGAATTGAACACCAAATGCCGTTCCATCCCTCTTTATGGAGTTTCACCAGAGAATCAACTGTTTGTCTGAATATCTCCTGATCTGCAAGCGACATGGATTTTGCGGCTTCTTGCTTCATAAGCGCTGAAAAAGTCTTGTCAGAGTTATTTCCGGTTTCAATAAACTCTCGCAAATGCATGAAAAAAGTAAAAAAATCAGTATGTTCAACTAATGCTTGGGGAACCGAAAAACGAAATATGCCTTTTTCTGTCTGCAGAATATGCTCAAAGGTTGTATCTACCAACTCGACAGGATTAATTGCGTCAGCCAAATAAACTGGTAGACGAATCCCTTGGCCGGGTATTAGCCATTGTGATAAATAGACGACAAGAGAAGCGCGTGTCGTAAGAACTGCCAACGGGTTCAAATCCATACCGTTTAATCCGTCGAGTAGTTTTTCGGCAGTCGTATCCGGATCTGCATGTGTAATGCGCCGCCGCAAGGCTTCTAGCAAAAAAGTCCCTGAGCCGCAAGTCGGATCGGTGAGACTGTGATTTCGCTGCCAACCAGCTTCATTCATGACATGTGAAGCCAACCAGTCAGGAGTATAAAATTCTCCAAGCGCATGGCGAAGCTCACGCGGTACGAACGATTGATAAAGTCCCTTGAACAAGTCACGTGTAGAATCAGAATTTTTTTTGGAAACATCAAAATTGATATTTGCAAGTGCTATAATAAGTGACTCAACCCCAGGAGCTAGAGTTGTCCATGCTTTATCATCAAGGTACCAAGCAAAAAAATCGCCATTGAGCATATTGGAGACGCCTGCCCCCATAAACAGCTCACCGCTTTCAATCACTTGTAGACGATCTTTTATTGGTGAAGCGTTGTCACGGATGTCTTCCGCTGCGTTTTTTAAAGCCATTGCCGCAACAAGTTTGGCAACAAGAGCAATAAATGTATTCAGGGCAAAAATATAAGCCGAAACATTGGCTCCATAATCCTGATTATGTATTTCGCTTTGCCTTACAAGAAGCTGCCTTAATGCATCAGTTTGTATACCGACTACTTGACCAAATAGTCGGCGCCATTCAAAAAAAAGCAACTTTGTCTTGTTTGTTTTGTTAGCTCTTTCCGCGTTCAATATGGCTTGAAACAATTTTGGAATCAGTTCCGCGCCAAGTGGTGACTCCGGTCCTGCCACATCTGCCAATAAAAGGGGATGTACCAGAGGAATCCCATTGTTACGCAGAGAATTGAGTAATCTTTTTGAGCTTGCTATACTGAAATTAGAAAGTGATGACCAATGTGCGCCATCACTATGAATTTCACCAAAGGCAATGTGTGAGCCATCCCAAATGACCAACTGGTAGTCACTGACCTCTCTGCCTTCCTCTAGCGAAAGAATCGCAGCGTATTCTTCGGCTTGCTGTTGAGCATGGGCCGTAGCCCGTTTGCTGCCGTCAAGGCTCTTTGGCGGCTCATATTCAATGACAACCGCGCCGTGAGCTACATCGGCAAAACGCTTCCGACGCGGGTCTAAAGTCGGCAATGTCAAGTCAAGCCGGAAAGGAGACCAAGCAATCCCCAAAGCAATGCAGGCGGTTTCCAATGCCTTTTCCAATTCATGCCGGAGGCTAGCTTCGTTGGGAGAACCAGCAGTGGCAGATGCTGCAACTCTAAGCAATGCGGCGGCGATTTCATCAAATGAATCTAACGTGGCTGATGATTCCGGCGTTTTCATGACGCATACTGTACCACCAAAGCTAATATGGCACAAGCAGGACAATGAAAATCAAATTGAAGAAAAATCTTGCCCTACATCCTCATACCCGACCCCTGGTTCCGCATATACTCATCATATACTCATCTCGCAGCTTCTCGCGCCGAGGACGGCCGTCTTCGCGGATATAACATGAAATTCTTAAAGAAATAGGTAGAATAGGTACGAGGCGGGTCTCCTGGTTTAAGTACAGAGTTGCTTGCCATGGACGGCAATTTGCGGAAGTCTTGAATTTTGGGATCAGCGGAAAGGACAACAAATGCAGGCTCTGGGTTTTATCAACGCCTTTGACGAGCTGGCCGATTCTGACCCGCGCCTGGGGCGCAAGGTGGCCAACTACGGCCTGGTCAGCGCCCTGCTGGAATACAGCTCCGCTGACGAGCTGCACTTTTTTCTGCCCTTTTACGGCGCCGCCCAGGCCTTTGAGCGCGGTTATTCCTCTTTTCTCAAAAAAAACGACAACGAAAAAAGAGTCAAACTGCTCTCCGCCCTGGGTCTGCCCGCCCATGTCCGGCGCAACTCTTATCTGGCCGTTCACGCCGCCGAGCTGGACCGCTATTTTCCGGAAATGTGCCATCTGCGCAATCAATGGGCGCGAGAACCTTTTCCCCTTACCTGCACCCCCCACACTTTGAGCTACTGGTCAACCCAGTTGCGCAATATATATAAGGTGCTACCGGGGGTGCGGGCCTATGACGCGATATTCTGCACCAGCCAGGCGGCCAAAGAGCATCTGCGCCTGGAGATGGGCAAAATCGCTCAGAACCTGCGCGCTCTGGGTTTGAGCCGGGCCGGTTATAAAGGACGCCTGGACGTCATCCCCCTGGGAGTGCGCGCTTCCGATTTTGCCGCCGTAAGCCGGGAAGAGGCCTTAAAAACCCTCGGCCTCCCTGCCGGCGTACCCACCCTGCTCTGCCTGGGACGGCTCACTCCTTTTGATAAATTCGATCTGGCGCCCCTGATAGGGATTTTGTGGCTGCTCAATCAGAAAGAGCCGGTGCGCCTGCTTCTGGCCGGAGCGGAGCAGCGGCGCTACGGGCGGCAGATTATGGCTTTCGCCCAGGAACTGGGCCTGGGGGAAAGAGTGTTCCTTTTCGCCGATTTCGCGAGCAGCCTGAAACCCTGTCTTTTGGCCGCCTGTGATATTTTTGTCTCCCCGGCCGACAATATTCAGGAAACTTTCGGCTTATCCCTGCTGGAAGCCATGGCCGCCGGCAAACCGGTGGTGGCCGCGGACTTCAGCGGCTACCGCGATTTGGTCAGGCACGGCCAGAGCGGTTTTCTCGTGCCCACCCTGCGGGCGGAGGACATGGGCCCCATCGACGCGCTGTGGCCTCTGCTGCCCGAACATATGAGCGCCCTGCAGGTGGCCCAGCGCACCCCTCTGGATATGGACGCATGGCTGGGCTATCTTAAGCTCCTGCTGGGCGACGGCAATTTGCGCCTCCAGATGGGAGAAGCCGGGCAAAGAAGAATCCGGGAGCTTTTTGATTGGAAAGTGGTGGTGGGGCGCATGGAAGAGCAGTGGAAGGCGCTGAAAGCTGAGGCCCTGCGGGCTGAGGCCCTGCGGGCCGGCGGCGGGACGGAAGAGACGGAAGAGAATGTCTTTAATCTCTCTTTTAAAGAGATGTTCGGCCATTTCATGAGCGGCAGCCTGCCCCTTTACCGCAATTTCAAAGCCGGCCCTTTGGCGGAATTATTCAAAAAAGGCCAATGGGGGACTTTTCCCAATACCGACTTGGGCGGGGCTTTCAATCCCGGAGTTGTGAAAACCGTCCTGGATTTTGTGGAGAGCCAGGGCGGAGCCAGTCTCATGGATTTGTATCAGGCCAGCGGCGGGGAAATGCCTGCCTTTCAGATGGAACATTTGTGCCTTTGGGCGCTGAAATACGGCATTTTAAGCCAGGAATAAAAGCCTCTCCCCGGAGAGGGGCTTGGCCGCGCCTGGGGGCCGATCTTGAGGAAGTTGATTTTTTTGCCGCGCTTAAAGCTATTAAGCCCGTTTTTCATGGTATGATGTTATAGATGGCGGGTACTGTATAGAAACGTTAATATCAGGCAACATCGCAGGAGAGATATATGCGGATAGTTTTCTTGACGCCGGAAATGTGGCCGTTTACCCCGTGCGGGTATCTGGGAGAAATGGCTTGTGATCTCCCCGCGGCTCTGGCCGCGCAAGGCCACGAACTGACGGTGATCAGCATCAAGCCCCGGTTATCCCCTCCCTGGGAGCAGGTTATGCTTAAAACCGGCCTGACTTTCAGCGTGCCGGTATCCTGGCGCAATCATCAGGCTGAAATCTATAAATATTCCCCTGCATCAGGCATTGACGGCTACTTTATTTACAATCAGCAGCTTTTTGATCGCGACGGCCTCTACGGCAACGCTTACGGCGACTATGAAGACAACAGCGAGCGCTTCATTTTTTTCAGCCGGGCGGCTCTGGAACTTCTCATCTCTCTAGGTTCGCCTCCCGATATCATCCATGCCAATAATTGGACCACCGGCCTGGTTCCTCTGTATTTGCGTTCGCTGTACCGGGATATTCCGCTTTTCAAAGACTCGGCCAGCCTGATAACAGTACACAATTTGTCCAATCAGGGCATATTCTGGCATTATGACATGCCTCTGACCAGTCTGGGATGGGAATACTTTAATCCTGATTCCATAGAATTTTACGGGAATATAAATTTACTGAAGGCGGGTCTGGTTTACGCCGACATGATATCTTTTCCCAGCCCCGGTTATCAGCGCCAGGCCATGACCCCTGAATACGGCTATGGCCTGGAAGGGGTGCTGCGGGCGCGCAAAGATCATATCGGAGCGGTGCTGGGAGGCGTGAACCCAGGGCGCTGGTCGCCCGCAAACGCGGCGGAATTGGCGGCGCCCTATTCCCGGCGGGACATGGAAGGCAAATCGGCATGCGCCCGGGACTTACGGGAGAGGCTGGGCCTGCCGGACAGCCGGCGCCCGCTGCTGGCCGTTATAGGCCGTCTGGGGGCCAAGCGGGGCCTGGAATTTTTGAGCGAGAGTCTGGGCGATATTTTCGCGCTGGGCCTGGATGTGGCTGTCCTGGGCCAGATGGAGCATATGGCTCAGGCCATGCTGGAAGATTATCAGAAATTTTTTCCCCAAAGACTGGGCTTCAGCATGGATCTGACGCCTCCGGCGGTGCAGCGTTTTCTGGCGGGATCCGATATGCTGCTGGTTTACAGCCCCGTCGCGGGCGAGCAGCATTTGCATATGTGCGCTCAGCTTTACGGGACGGCGCCGGTTGCTTTGGACGCGGGGGTGATGACCGATTCCATTGTGGAGCATACCCCGGATCATCCCGGCACCGGATTTTTATTCGCCCGCCCGGATAAGACCTCCATGCTTGCCGCTCTGGCCCAGGCTGTGGCCTGCCGGAATATTCCGGAACAGTGGCAGGGTGTTATGCGGCGCGGCATGGAACAGGATTTTTCCTGGGCGGAAGCGGCCCGCAACTATGAAGAATTATACCGGCAAGCCATAATCCGCCATAAAGAAATATGATGATAAGTCACGCCGGCAAACGTCTTCATCTGCTCTACCGCGCTCTTGAAATCATAACCAGTCCCATTGATTTAAAAGAACGCCAGGAGCAGGTGGTGGATATTGTCTACCGGGATATGGGCGCGCGCGGGGTGGTGTTTTTCACCGCCGGCCAGGAAGGCCGCGTTTTGAATCTCAGCCATTGCGCGCCCTGGGCTTTAACGGAAAGTCTTCCTCCGGACTGGGAATTGGAAGAAAATTTCCGCCGGGTTCTGCGTGAACGGCGTCAGCCGTTTATTTTGGAAAAGAATATTTCCCAGGACAGGACGGCAAAACTGCTGACCGGTCTGGGGCATGTGCTTCTGCTGCCGGTGCAGGATGACCGCAACAATTATCATGGCGTCATCGCGGTGATTTTGAATAAAAATCCCTCTGCTGACGACAAGATGATGCTGGAGATCCTGAGCCGGGCCATGGCCAGCATGACGCGCAATTTTGCCTACTACCGGGAATCGCGCCAGAGGATTACCGAACTCAGCCTGCTGGCGGAAGTAGGGCAGATTGCTTCCTCAATTATTGACACCAGGCAGTTGATTCAGACCATCGTTGATTTATTGTGCCGGTTTCTGGGGGCCGCCTCAGGACTTATCGTGGTTAAAAATCACAGCGACAGATATCACAGCGCCTATTTCGGCGCCGTGCCCTCCCCGCAGCTGCATTTGCTGCCGGACAATTGCGCGAACCCGCGGGAAGATTTCAAGCGCTGCGCTTATCTTTTCAAATATCCCGAAGAGAACAGCGTGTGCGCGGCCCTGCCCTTTAAAGAAGCCATGGAAGGCTATATTTGCCTGTTTGAAAAATTTTCCCAACCCGAAGGCAAGGCTTTTGCCGTCAGCGATAAAAAACTCCTTGATATCACCGCCAGCGTAATCGCTCCGGCCATAGGCAATTCCGTCAACTATAAAAGGATTGAGGAATTGGCCGAAAGCAACGCCGGGATGGTGACCACTTTAAGCAGTTTGTACGAGGTCAGCAATTTTCTGCTCTCATCTTCCCGTTTTCGGCACCGGGTAATAGTCCTTCTGCAGGCTCTGGTCCACCCGGACGGTTTCGGTTATGAGCAGGCCATATTCTTTGAGGCTGATCATAAAGACGGCGAGCTGCGCTCCGTGGCCGGAATGCGCAAAGATGAATTCAAACAGCCAAGGTCTCTGGCGGTGAGCCTGTCTGACCTGCTGCGGCAGGATCCGGAACAGATTATAGAAAAATACGGATTAAAACCGGATTTGAGTTTTTCTCTGCGGGCCGCGGATAATCCTTTGGTGAAAGCCCTTGACAAAGGCAAGGTGACGGCGCCGGACCACCTCGAAATACGCCGGCAATTGCCGATGAAGGAAAATGATATGTGCCTCATCCTGCCCTTGGCTTCCAAAGGCCAGGGAGAAGGAGTGGTGGCTCTGTTCAGCCCCCAGGAGACCGTGAGTCAGGAATCTATTAATATATTAAAAATGCTGGCCGATCAGGCGGAGATGGCCCTGGCCTCCAGTAAAACTCTTCAGAATCTCCATCAGGCGCACCGGGAACTGGCGGAAATGCGCAACCGCCTCCTGGAAGCGGACCGGCAGGCGGCTCTGGGGGAAATCGCCTCAGGCATGGCTCATGAAATCCGCAATCCTCTTATGAGCATTGGCGGGCTGGTCACCCGGGCCCGTAAAAAATTATCCGAAACGGATCCGGTGACAGGATATCTGGACGGAGTTATTGAAGAAGTCCGGCGTATGGAAAAATTGCTGGAGACTGTCTTCAATGTCACCAGCGATGTAACCGCTGATCTGGTCAAGACGAAGCTGCCGGATATTATGGATAATGCCCTGGATCTGCTGGGCGATATGCTGAACGGGATTAAAGTTGAAAAAGAATATAAAGCCGGTCTACCGGACATTTACTGTGACGAGCGGTTGATGAAACAGGTATTTTTCAATATTCTGCTCAACGCGGTTCAGGCTGTGACAGGCAAGGAAGGCAGGATTATCCTGCGCGCCGGCATTGAACTGCGCGACAGCCATACCATGGTGACCGGAGAAGTGGAAGATAACGGAGGCGGCATTGACCCGGCCATAATGGGGAAGGTCTTTAACCCGTTTTTCACCACCAAACCGGCCGGCTCCGGTTTGGGCCTGTCCTATGCCTATGGCATAGTTTCCCGCCACAACGGCAGTATAGAAGTGCATAATCAGGGCCAGGGCGCTTCATTTATTGTATTATTGCCGGTAGTGATGTAAAAAACTTGGGGCGGCTTTGCCTTGCCGGCGTTTTATTGTTAACCGTATCAAAAAGGCGGCTTTAATAAAATGAAAATAAATCATATTTTGATAAACCCTCCTTCTCCCTCCGGGCCGGACCGGCCCGCGCCCTCCGGGCCGGGTGTTTTTAACAATTATTTAAATGAGGCTCTGAGTTCTTCCTCCCCGCAGGCCCTGCCCCTGGGGCAGAGCGCGCCGCCGCCCCTCCGGGAATCCTTGTCCGTCAGGCCGGGCCCTATTGTTCCCGGCAGTCTGGAAGACGGCTGCCTGGCTCAGGCCGGATCGCTTCTGGGCAGTCTGGAAAAATATCAGGCCCAGCTGGCCAACCCCAGGGTCAGCCTGAAAGAAGCGGCGGGGAGTCTGGAGAAAATGGAGACCGAGATGGATTCTCTGACCTCTTTGCTGGAAGGACTTCCGGCTGACAGTCAAAGCCGTCAGCTTATGGAGGAAATATCCGCTTTGGCTCTGGCTCAGTCCATAAAATTCCGCCGGGGCGACTATCTGGAATAGGCGGGAATACTATCCCGGCCGGTTTAGCGAAGGGTTCTTTTATGAAAAAACTGGTCTTTGCTTTTGCGCTTGTTTTCTTTGCGTCCGCCATGTCCGCCTGCGTACACATTGCTTACGGTCCATCCGATTATGTTGGTGACGCTGAGTACGTCCAATCTGTTCAGGCTGTAGTAGACAGCACGGAAGCCATCAAATTCACGGACAAGGCGTACATGTTGGCGAATACGGCTCAGCCGGGGCCCGCACAAACTTGGGGGGTCTTCGGAACGGTGGCAGTCACGGATAAAACCCTGTATTTCCTCTATTGGAATCAGAATGCCAACGCTTTTGATGTATTAAGAAAACTGCCGGTTACCGGCATAGTCAATATTAATCATATTTCCAGCATATGGGGGCCTGGGGACTATCTTTCCGTTGAAGATAAAAACCACCGTTTCGACCTGTTTTCTTGTTATGAAATGTATTCTACAGCTAATTTGGCCGAAAAAAACCGCGAATTGCTGAATTACCTCAACGCGGTCAGAAACGCCAGATGACCAGAGTCATATGCGGACTTGCCGCGAACGAAGAGACCGGATTTATTCCCGCTCTACCCACCCTTTATTGAGAGGCCGGGAACCTGCGGCAAATATTTACGGAGCGTGACCAGTACGTTTTTTATGTCCAGGGGCTTGCCCACATGGTCGTTCATGCCGGCGGCAAGGCATTTTTCTATATCTTCACGGAACACATTGGCGGTCATAGCCACAATGGGAATGCTCCGCGCGCCGGGAGCGTCAAGGGCCCGTATGCTGCGGGTAGCTTCGTATCCGTCCATTTCCGGCATTTGCACATCCATAAAAATCATATCATATTTTTCGGGCGCGGCCTTGAATATATTTACCGCTTCCACTCCGTTTTCCGCGCAATCAATTGCAAGTAAAGTGGGCCTGAGCAAGGCGAGTACAATTTCCCGGTTAATCTTCACATCTTCAACCAGCAGTATGGTGCAGCCCGCAAAGCAGTTATTATGCTTTTCCGGCTCCGCCTCTTCCTTGCTCAGGATCGTGCCGGCGCCCAGATATTCGCTGATGCAATTGGATATGTCAGAGGGGAAAAGCGGTTTGGGCAGAAATTTGTCCACGCCGGCGTTTTTGGCTCTGTCTTCTATTATCCCCCATTCTGTAGCGGATATCATAATGATAATAGCTTTATCCGAACGTTTGCTTCTTATCCGGCGGGAGAGTTCAATGCCGTCCATCCCCGGCATGTTCCAGTCAATAAAATATATGTCATAGTCTCCGTTTCGGTCTATCTGGGCGCAGGCGTCCTCCCCGCCGGCGGCCACATCGCAGGTTATGCCGATGCGCTGGGCTATATCCAGAAAATATTCCCGTATTTCCGGCGCGTCATCCACCGCGAGCATGCGTATACTGTTCCAGTTAACGCCGGGATTCAATCCGGCGCGATATTCTTCCTCGCCCCGCCGCGCTTGGATGGTGAAGATAAATTTGGAACCCTCGCCGGTTTCGGATTCCACCCATATTTTGCCGCCCATCAGTTCGACAATCCGTTTGGAGATTGCAAGGCCCAGGCCGGTGCCGCCGAATTTGCGGGCGGTGCCGCTTTCAGCCTGCTGAAAAGAAGTAAACAGACGGGCCTGTTGCTCCCGGCTGACGCCGATACCCGTATCCGTAACCGTGAATTGGATGGCGCACAGGCCGTTTTCTTCGTGCAGCAAACTGGTGTCAAGGCGCACAGCGCCGCGCTCCGGCGTAAATTTAACCGCGTTGGAGAGCAGATTGGTAATCACCTGGGACAGGCGCTGATCGTCGCCGACCAGAATCCGCGGAATATTTTTGTCTATGTTAACAATAAAATGCTGCCGTTTCTCCTCCACCCGAAAATTGATGACGTTCACCATCTTGCGGAGCATGTCTTCAAAATTGAAATTTATGAATGAGAGATCAAACTTATTGGCTTCAATCTTGGACATGTCCAGTATGTCGTTGATGACGCCGAGCAGATGGGTGGAAGCGTTTTCTATTTTATCCAGGCAGTAATTTTTTTTTTCAACATCAGCAGACGCTTTGGCTATGGTGGTCATCCCTATGATGGCGTTCATCGGGGTACGGATTTCATGGCTCATGTTGGAAAGAAAATCGCTTTTGGCCATATTGGCCTGTTCGGCTCTTTCCTGGGCGTTGCGGATTTCAGTTATGTCATGAAACATCATGACCGAACTGTGAAAATTTATGTCGGCGCGGTGCATAGGGGTAAAATGAATCATGTATTTGCGCGGGTCGCCGCCGCTCATGTCGATTGTGTCTTCAAACGTCAGCGGCCTTTTATCTCTTATGGCGGCGGCCAACATATCCTTTATCTTGTCAACCCATTCGCGGCCGGCAAAAGCGCCGAAAACTTCGCTGAACAGCCGGCCGTTGATAAGCCCGAAACCCGCGATGCGGGCTCGCTCCAGAAAAGCGGTGGTGCAATAGACAAAACGCCCGTCTTGGTCAAACAGTATGATGATGTCGGGGCTGTTTTCCAGCAAGAGCTGGAGGTATCTCTCCTGCTTCTGCTTTTCCACCTCCCGCATGGAATTTATATTATCCATTGAGGCCGCCACCGCTTTGTTGCGGTCCAGAGTGTTTTGCAGGCGGTTCAACTGGCGGGAGAGTTTTATATTCTCTTTTTGCAGCGCTTCAAGTTGCTGCCGCAATATTTCTGTTTCCTGCCGCGGATTTTCTGCCATGAGGATATCCCTGATATCAAAACGCGATTAAAAAACGACCAGCGTATAGGTCAGATTGTGGAAGCGGTTGACGGTCTGATGTTGTTCGTTATAAACCGGGCAGATTTCCCCGCCGCTGTAGATCAGCATAAAAGGGATTTTCCGGCCGATGAGTTCGATGGTCCTGGTAATTTCATCTTCTGAATTCGGGCTGAGGACCAGACTCCGGGTAAAGCAAGGTATGATCAGGATGCCGTTGGCGCCGTTTTTTTCGGCGTCTTCCAGAGCCTGGCGGATAGTTTTTTCCGCGGTTTCGATGACGCTGTTGTAATCCACCTCGGCAAATACAATGGATGCGCCGACCGGCATTTCCCCGCCGCAATACGCGCCCTCAGGGGTGATGGCGTACATGCTCATGGCTACCGGTTTGGTGCCGTCGCCATAGTCAACCATAAAGGGCAAGGTCGTCACCGCGGCCAGACCGTTGTCATGCACACCGACAGTCGCCAGATATTCGAGCAGCGGCATATTGTTGACTCTTTTCAGCAGGTAGCCGTCAGATTCGGTGACAATAGCCGCCTGTTTCTGAATATTCTTCTCTGAGATTGCGGTTACAAAAAAACGGGGATTAATGTCTCCGTGCATAAGCAGCAGGGCGATTTTATACTGATGGCTCTCTCCGTTCAGGAAAGTGCGGCTGTTTTCATAGATCAGCGAAGTGTCATTAGACAGAGTGCCGAATATCGGCGTTTCCCCGCTGATCTCAGCAAGCTGTTTCATTATGTATTCCCCGCTGACGTCAGTCATGATAGGCCCGAGCAGAAAAATGAGCGCGGGATCGCCGGCAAGTTGGGCGCGCGCCTGGCGGTAGGCCTCTGTGACCGGCCCCGCAATATTATCTTTGCCGACAGGAGCGGAAAACGAGGTGGAAAAAGTCACCTCATCGCTGGTTAGAACAGTAAGGCTCAATTGTTCCATGCTGCCATGCTCATTAATTGAGCTGCCTGTAACAGTGCATCCCACAACATCAAAAGGCAGGCGCTCACAAAGCGCGCTGATTACCCCGGTCTCAATAAATTCATAGTAGCAGGCTATAATGCCCACAGAATTTTTGAGCAGTTTTCCCTCAAGATCAATCTGACTCAGAATTTCCCGCACCGCCGCTTCCGGGTCGTCAATTTCCGATGTGCAGGCGTTTAGCAATTTAATCATGACGGGCCCTCCATAATAGAATAACCGGCAATAAATTTTAATAAATTTGACGCTTCGCAACTTTTACCACAGCGAAGGCCGGCATGCAAGGAAAGATGGAAGAATAGGCCCGTTTACTTGGATCACTGGGAAATTTCCGTCCCAGCGCGCCGCTTGGGGGTTTCCGCCGGCCGAAAAAAGCTTTGCAGAAAATTCGCGCTCAAAGCTATTCAGGGTAATGTTTTGTGCTAAAATAAACAGAGGGATTTTGGGATTCCGCCGGTCCGGCAAATATTATATCTTAACCGTAAATTCCAGGAGGGTTATGCGCAGTTTCGCGGTGATAATGGCGTTTATTTTATTGGGGGCGGCCTCCGCTCCGGCGGCGGGAGACAACCAGTCTTTACTGCAAGGATTTTACGGCGCGGCCTGGGGCAGTTCGGTAAACAGTTTCCCCGGGCCTTACGAAGTGCTGGAACGGAAAAGCGATGATTTGTTCCCCTGTCCCACTCCCAATCCGATAGGTGAAAATTGTTTTCTCGACCGCTTGAGCGGAGTCATGATTGAAAAGCCGTTTATGGGCAATCTGGCTCGCGTCACCGTGCTGAGCCCGCGCAATCCTCTGGTTATAAGCGGGGTAAGAGTCGATAAAATCCGTTACGTATATTATAAAGACCGTCTCACCATGATTTATCTGGATCAGAGCTATATAGCTCCCCTGCTGGTGGCGTTGCGGCGCGATCTGGGCACACCCAGCTACCATAAGGATGACGTCACCGCCTGGTTTAGCAGCAGCGCTACTCTGGAACAGCAGGTGACCGGCAGACAGGACCAGCCGGCGGAAGAAGCGGCGGTGTTATGCGATGTCTCCAAACGCCAGGTTATGGCAGTACACGGCAAGTGGTATTTTGAGATGACCCGGATTAATGTCAATGGGGATTAAAGGAGCGTTTTTCAGCCGCCGGGGAGCAAAGGCGAAAGAACAGGCCCTCCGTTCAAGGATCCGCCGGTTCCGTCTTGCCGGCAAAGACGCATAAATTGTTTGACATTATGCTCCCGCCATGGTTAAATAACGATTTTGATCAGTTTAACTGAAGGCCCTGCCGCCCTCCGCCCTGGAGGCTTCGGCGCGGTGTATTGTCAATAACTTGAAATTGTTACTTTATTAGGATACACGGTTATGAAACGCACTTATCAGCCCAGTAATCTCAAGCGCGCCCGTACCCATGGCTTTTTAGTCCGCAGCCGTACCCGGAACGGTAAAGCGGTGCTGGCCCGGCGCCGGGCCAAAGGGCGCAAACGCCTGGCGGTATAACAGCGATGGCGGGCCAGACTTTCCCCAAAGCAAACCGTCTGCGCCGGCGGCCGGAGTTTGTAGCGGCCCAGCAATATGAGCGGCGGCGGAAAAGGGAAGGCCTGATTTTTCTTTTGCGGCCCAACCCGGTCGCGGTCACCCGTTTGGGAATAACCGTAACCCGCCGGAGCCAGCCTCTGGCGGTGCGGCGCAACCGGGCGCGCCGCCTGCTTCGGGAGGCTTTCCGCCTTAACTATGGCCTGTTGCCCCAAGGCTGGGATCTGTTGGTGATTGTAACTAAAGAGGCATTGGGTTTAACTCTGCCCCAAGCCGGGAAGGCAATATTATGGGCCATGGGCCGCTGACGTCCTGCGGCTTTCCGGTTAAAGCCCTGCTGGTGTTGCTCCGTGTTTATCAATGGGTCATCAGCCCTGTTCTTGCCGCCTTGGGAGCGCGCTGCCGTTTTTATCCCACCTGCTCCCAATATGCCATGGATGCGCTGCGCCTGTACGGCCCGGCCCGGGGGATGTTAAAGACCGTAAAACGCCTGGCCAAATGCCATCCCTGGCATCCCGGCGGCTTTGACCCGGCCTGAGCCGGTTAAAATTATTATAAATTGAGGATGTTATATCTTTATGGATAACAAACGCTTATTTGCAGCCATTTTTTTATCTCTGGCCGTACTGGTCGGATACCAGATGCTGTCCGCGCCGGTCCAGACTCCTCCGCCTCCCTCCCCGCCGGCCGCGGCGCCTCAGCCCTCCCAGGGGACAGAGCAGGCGGCGCCCCCGATGAATACGGAAAGAGGAAGCGGCCTCTCCCAGGAGAATCAGGCCAGAGAAATACGGGTGGACACGCCCTTGTACACCGCCGTGTTTACCGAACGGGGCGGGGCTTTGCGTGCGGTGATCCTTAAAGAATACGCCTCGGTGGTCAACGGCCCCAAGGGCTATCCGGCTCTGGATTTAAAAGGCCAGGATCCGTTGTCGCTCAGGCTCAACCTAATCAATTACGATTCCAATTTGGAAAATAAAATTTTCAGCGCCAGTTCCGCCGCGCTCAATGTGGATTCCAGCCGCAAGGAGGCCTCTCTCAGCTTTACTTACGAATACGGCGGGGTGCAAGTTGTCCGGACTTATACTTTTCGCGCCGATTCCTATGCTTTCCAGCATAATATCCAGGTCAGCAACAATACCGGTTTGAATCTTGAGATGACCCCGGAGCTTACCCTGACTCACGGGGTTATCGAAGTCTCGTCTTATACTTACGCCCTGGTGGGAGAGGCTGTGTATCTTAACGGAAGCTATACGGAAGTGGCGCACGGCGATATGAACAGCGGCAAGGTGGAATCGGGGTCGGTGGATTTTGTCTCTCTCAATGTGCCTTATTTTTTAGGCGTCATGGTTCCGGAGACCCAGACCGGGGCCATGCGCTCGGTGCGCAGTTCCGCTAGCGAAACCGTTATGCAAAGCACTTTGGTGGAGCCGACCCTGCTTGTTGAGAGCGGAGGCCGGGCGGAAGACAATTTCCTGATTTTCTACGGGCCGCAGAATATCGACCTGCTGGAACCCTTGGGATATAATCTGGCCGCGGCGGTCAATTTCGGCTGGTTCGATCTGATCGCCAAACCCATGCTCTCCGCTATCAAAATAATATATGAATATACCGCCAACTATGGGCTGGCCATAATTATAGTGACTTTTATAGTCAAACTGCTTTTTTGGCCTTTGACCAGGTCCAGCTACAAATCCATGAAACGGATGCAGCAGATTCAGCCTCAGGTGGCCAAATTGAAAGAGAAGTTTGGCTCCAACAAACAGCTCCTCAACAAGGAAGTGATGAGCCTTTATAAAAATAACCGGGTAAATCCCATGGGCGGCTGCGCGCCCATTCTGATTCAGATCCCGGTGTTTTTCGCCTTTTATAAAGTGCTGGGCACAGCTACGGAACTGCGCCACGCTCCTTTTATGCTCTGGATTAACGACCTCTCCGCTCCTGACCGGCTGCGGATCGGTTTTGAAATCCCCTGGGTGGGGGACGGCCTCCCCATTCTCACCCTGCTCATGGGAGCATCCATGTTTATTCAGCAGAAGATGACCCCGACCACCGGCGACGCCGCCCAGCGCCGCCTGATGATGATTATGCCGGTAATTTTCACCATAATGTTTATAAATTTCCCTTCCGGGCTGGTGCTGTACTGGTTCACCAATAATTTGCTGTCCATTCTGCAGCAGGTGCTGGTGCTGCGCGGCAAAAATTAGGCCCCCGCAACCTTAACGGCGATGAAATACGACTTAAGCGGCCGGCAGAGGACAGCGTGATTGCCATAGTATTCCGCGCTGAAACTAAAGGGGTTGCGGAATTGCTTCCTCATATTCAGGAACGGTTGCGCCGGTTGCGCCGGGAATGTATTTTGGTGGAAAACAGCCAGGATAAATCCGGGACGCTGCCCGAGGGCGCCAGATGTATTTTGGCTTTGGGCGGGGACGGCACCATACTGGGAGCGGTGCGCCTGTGGTCCCAGGCGGCTTTACCCGACGAGGTGCCGATAATTGGAGTGAATTTGGGAGGCCTGGGCTTTCTCACTGCCCTCAACCCGGAAGAGCTGGATGTGGCCATGGAAGACATTGTGGCCGGCCGCATAAGCACTTCCGCCCGGACCCTGCTGGAAGTGCGGGTGGAAAGTGAGGTCAGGCAACTCAGTTTCATTGCCCTCAATGAGGCGGTGGTGACCAGGCCCAACCCCACCCATTTATTTACCCTGGAACTTATGGTCAACGGGCATACCCTGACTTATCTGCGCGCGGACGGCATAATTGTCGCCACGCCCACAGGTTCCAGCGCTTATAACCTGTCCGCCGGAGGGCCTATCTGCCATCCGGATTTGGAATGCCTGCTTGTCACCCCGGTGTCACCCTTCAATTTCAGCAACCGTCCTCTGCTTTTGCCTCCTCATATTCCCGTGAGCGTCAGAGCCGGCCGCGGCACCGGCATCCTGGTCTGCGACGGGCAGGTGGGCGCCTATATCGGCCCGGATGAAACAGTGCATATCAGAAAAGCGCGCCAGCGGGTGCGGCTGGCCATGACCCAGGATTACTTTGATATTTTACGCCGTAAGCTCAAATGGGGATAAAAATGACTTGCCATAAACCCTCCCCGCGCTATAATTAGGGGGCAAATATTTCCGTTGCGCGCTCGTAGCTCAGCTGGACAGAGCACCGGACTACGAATCCGTAGGTCGCAAGTTCGAATCTTGCCGGGCGCGCCAAATAAATGACTTGGGGGAGCAAAATAGAGGTAGCGCAAAATTACGAATACGAAAGCGGACGGGAAACACCGATGGCAGAACATTGAACTCCGGCGCGGGCAGATTATCATCCCCCAAGGTCGGTTCTCTTAGGCTAACGATTCAAATCTACTTACTAATGGCACAATCTCTTTCAATTCTTGAGGACTATTATTTACGGCAACATCTAACTCATAAGCACTTTGCAAATTCAACCAAAACTGCGGCCCGGTGCCCAACAAAATCCCCAGGCGTATGGCAGTATCCGCAGTGACAGCTCTTTTGCCGGCTAGCAATTGGCTTATACGGTTAGCAGGCACACGAATTGCTCTTGCCAATTGAGTTGCGCTCATATTAAGAGCTTTCAATTCATCAGTCAAAATTTCACCGGGATGGATAGGTATTTTTGCCATAACTCACCTTTTAATGATAATCCGCAATTTTTTCCTGGCTTGACCAGCAATAGCGTCCCACTGCTTTATCTTTTTGCCGTCATATAACTGCTTCACCTGCTTATATTTATAGCTCTGAATCATAACCGCTCAATATTCAGTATGATTTCAACTATAATCCTTATTACGGCATACGTCAAGCGTAATCAGATATTCCTAAATCAAAAACTCGTCCTGAATCCCTGGCTTTACCCTTGACACCTTTATGAGCCGCTGCCATAGTTCTTCCCATCAAGCGTAGGGCTGATTTCAGGGAAGACAAATCTGTGGACGCGGGTAGCGGTTATGTTCACAGTTTGGAGACGGCATCTGCCAATGTTCACGATATAACGGCTATAACAAACGATACACAACTGACTTGTTGGAAAAAGGTTATATTTTTGCTGATTCCGAAGGTACAAATAATGCTGCGCGTGCTAAATTGGGAGTAGAAGCAATCACGCCCTAAGAGCATAAGTTGATGAAAAAATCACAACCGCCATAGTCACGGTTTTCTTATCATTAGCCTCACTTGACTTTTATCTTTATCAGCCGGACAATTCAAAAAATGATACAGGAGACCCGCATGCCCACTATACCTACCGAGGTTAAAGATATAACCTGCCGGGATTTTTTCGTAATCGCCGGCCCCTGCGTAATAGAGAGCCGGGATCTCTGCTTGCGCATTGCCGCCCATCTGGCCGCCCTGGCGGAAAAAATGAATATCCGGATGATTTTCAAAGCCAGCTTCGACAAAGCCAACCGAACCAGCCTGGACAGCTACCGCGGCCCCGGCCTGGAAAAAGGGCTGGAAATTCTGAGCCAGGTTAAAAAAGAAACCGGCCTGCCTCTTTTGAGCGATATCCACCTTCCCGATCAGGCGGCGCCGGCGGCGGAAGTGCTGGATGTTCTCCAGATTCCCGCTTTTTTATGCCGGCAGACGGATCTGCTCCTGGCCGCCGCGGCCACCGGCAAAGTGATTAACGTCAAAAAAGGTCAGTTTCTGGCTCCCCAGGACCTGAACCCCCTCCTGGACAAGATCCGAAGCCGGAACAACCGGCACATCTGGCTTACCGAACGGGGCAGCAGTTTTGGCTATCACAATCTGGTGGTGGATATGCGTTCTTTCCAGATTATGGCCCGAAGCGGCTGCCCTTTGATATTTGACGCCACCCACAGCGTGCAGCTTCCCGGCGCGGAAGGGAACCGCAGCGGCGGGGAGCGCGCTTTTATAGCCCCTCTGGCCAAAGCCGCCGTCGCCGCCGGCGCCGGGGGGGTGTTTTTCGAAACCCATCCCCAGCCGGAAGCCGCCCTGTGCGACGGCGCCAACAGCCTGCCCCTGGAAGAGATGGAACCCTTGCTGCGCGTTCTGCGGCGCGTTTTCGCCGCCGGCAGAGAGGATGAGTGAGCATGGACAGCCGGGCCCGCATGATTCGCCTTTTAGTCCTGGATGTGGACGGGGTGCTGACCCAGGGCGGAATAACTTACGACAGCGAAGGCGAACGGTTGCAGACCTTTCACGTCCGCGACGGCATGGGTCTGAGGCTTTTGCAGGCCACGGGAGTGGAGACGGCCATTATCAGCGGACGCCTCTCCGTTCCGGTCCAGGCCCGGGCCAGAGACCTGGGCATAGAACATATTTATCTCAATGAGCGCCACAAAAAGCCGGTTCTTGACTCTTTGCTGGAACGCCTGGGGTTAAGCCCGGAGCAGACAGCCTACATGGGCGATGACCTCAATGATATTCCCTGTCTGCAAATAGCCGGTCTGGCCATGGCCCCGGCCGACGCGGTCCCGGAGGTGCGCCGGCTCTGCCACTTTATTTCCGGCTTTCCCGGCGGCCAGGGCGCGGTGCGCGACGCCTGCCGGATGATTATGCGGGCGCAGGGCACCTGGGAAAACGCGGTGCAGGAATATTTTCAATAACACCGGCCTGACCGCCGCAAGGTTAATAATATGTATGAATATGAAAAAATTATTGCCGGAGAATTAAATATTTCCCCCTCCCAGGTCAAGGCGGTGGCCGAACTCCTGGACGGAGGAGCCACTATTCCTTTTATTGCCCGCTACCGCAAAGAAGCTCACGGCAGCCTGGATGAAGTGGCGATTATCGCCGTCAGCGCCCGCCTCGGCCAATTGCGGGAACTGGGGGAGCGCAGGGAAGCCATTTTAAAATCTTTGCGGGAAAGAGGAATTTTGAATCCGGACCTGGAAGGGGAGATAGCCCAGGCGCCCACCTTGAGCCGTCTGGAAGACCTCTATCTGCCCTACCGGCCCAAAAAACGCACCCGGGCCATGGCGGCCCGGGAAAAGGGCCTGGAAGATCTGGCGCGGCTGATTATGGGGCAGGCCCCGGGCTTTGATCCGGAGGGCGCGGCCCAAGCTTTCATCAATCCGGAACTGGGAGTGAACAGCCGGGAGGAAGCCTTGAGCGGGGCCAGGGATATTGTGGCCGAGCTGGTCAATGAAGACGCGGATACCCGCGCCGCCATGCGCCGGCTTTTCTCCGGTCAGGCCAGTTTTATCAGTAAAGTCGTTGAAGGCAGGGAAGAGGACGGGGCCAAATACCGCGATTACTTCGACTGGTCGGAAGCAGTCTCCGCCGCCGCCGGGCACCGGATTCTGGCCATGCGCCGGGGGGAAAAAGAAGAGGTATTGCATTTGCGGGTAATGCCTGAACCCGAAGCGGCCCTGGCCCTTTTGCGCGCACGCCATATCATCAATGACAGCCAGGGGGCCAGGCAGATGGAGGCGGCTCTGGAAGATTGCTACAAACGCCTTTTAGGGCCGGCCATGGAGACGGAAATCCGCCTCAGCACCAGGGTGCGGGCGGAGAGCGAGGCCATAGAGGTTTTTTCCCGCAACCTGCGCGAACTGCTTCTGGCCGCTCCCCTGGGGGGCAAAAGAGTGCTGGCCCTGGATCCCGGCTACCGGAGCGGATGCAAACTGGCCCTTTTAAATGCCCAGGGAGACTTTCTGGCTCATGACCTCATCTATATCATGAGCGACAGGCAGAGAGAGGAGGCCGGCGCCAAAATCAGGGCGCTGTGCGAAAAATTTCAGGTGGAAGCCATTGCCGTGGGCAACGGCACGGCCGGCCGGGAAACCGAGGCCTTGCTGCGCACGCTTGACCTTGCCGCCCCTGTGGTGATGGTGAGCGAAAACGGCGCCAGTGTCTATTCGGCCTCGGAAGCGGCCCGCCAGGAATTTCCGGATTTGGATCTTACCGTGCGCGGGGCTGTTTCCATTGGCCGCCGTCTGATGGACCCTCTGGCCGAACTGGTCAAGATTGACCCCAAATCCATCGGGGTGGGGCAGTACCAGCATGACGTTGACCAGAAAGCTCTGCGCGACAGCCTGCAGCTCACAGTTGAAAGCTGCGTCAATCAGGTCGGGGTTGAGATCAACACCGCCAGCGTCCAGATTCTGTCTTACATATCCGGCCTCAATAATTCCCTGGCCGCCAATATTGTGGCTTTCCGGGAAAGCAACGGGCCTTTCCTCTCCCGGGCCCAACTTAAAAAAGTGCCGCGCTTGGGGCCCAAAGCCTTTGAACAGGCGGCCGGTTTTCTGCGGATCCGGGGCGCGGCCAACCCTTTGGACGCTTCGGCGGTGCATCCGGAATCTTATTTTCTGGTGGAAGCAATGGCCCAGGACCTGGGCTGCCGGGTGGAAGATCTGCTGAACCGCTCTGATCTGCGGGAGAGAATAAACCCCGGCCATTATGTGGACGGCAAGGCGGGCCTGCCTACAATTAATGATATTTTGCGGGAACTGGCCAAGCCGGGGCGGGACCCCAGGCTGGAGTTCAAACTGTTTTCTTTCAGCGACATGGTAAAGAGCATGGAAGATCTGATCCCCGGCATGCGGCTGCCCGGACTGGTGACCAATATCACCAACTTCGGCGCGTTTGTGGATATCGGCGTGCATCAGGACGGCCTGGTTCACATCAGCAAGTTGAGCGGCCGCTATGTTGACGACCCCCACAAACTGCTCAAAGTGGGGCAGGAAGTTACGGTTACTGTGCTGGAAGTGGATCATCAGCGGCGCCGGATCAGTTTATCAATGCGCCCGGATGATGCGCCGGAAGCCCCGGCCGGCTTTAAACAGGGGCCAGGGGCGGAGGAGACTGCGGAAGAGGGCAGGGGAAAACCCCGGCCCAGGAGGGAAAAGCCCCCGGAAGGGAAGGCGCCGGGCCGGGCCAATATGAGCAAACCTTTCAACAATCCCTTTGCCCGGCTGTTGGGCGGAGAATAAACGGAGGCGGCATGCGCCAGGAACTTTTACGAAAAATCGCGGATTCCACTCCCTGGCTTGGCCAGGTCATGGCCCGCCTGGTGGCCATCCCGGCCCTGGGCCCGGATAACGGGGGAGAAGGAGAAATGGCCAAGGCGGTCTATCTGACGTCCGTCCTGGAAGAGCTGGGGTTGCGTATTGAACGGGTGGACGCGCCCGACCCGCGGGTAAAAGAAGGGGTGCGGCCTAATCTGCTGGCCTGGTGGGAAGGCCAGGGGCCGGGCTGTTTCGCGCTGAGCCATATGGATGTTGTTCCTCCCGGGGATTTGAGTTTATGGGATAGCGATCCTTATGTAATGCGCCGGGAGGGGAGCCTTTTGTACGGACGGGGAGTGTCGGACAATCACAGCGGCATGATGGCCTCGCTGCTGGCTCTGAAAGCAATAAAAGAAATGAATCTGCCCTGGCGGGGAAGAGCGGGAGTGGCTCTGGTCAGTGACGAAGAGACTTCTTCCCGGCACGGCCTGCAATATTTGCTCCACCGGAAACCCGGCTTTTTCACTCCCGCCGATTTGCTCCTGGTCCCGGACAGCGGGGAGTCTGACGGCGGATTCATTGAGATAGCGGAGAAGTCGATTCTATGGCTCAAGGTGGAAGTGCTGGGCCGCCAGGCCCACGGCAGTATCCCCCATATGGGGATTAACGCCCTCTATGCCTCCGCCCTGATGATAGCGGAAATATACAATGTGCGGGCGCGTTTTTCCCAGACAGACGAATTGTTCCATCCTCCCCAGAGTACCATGGAACCCACCCGCAAAGAGGCAGGGGTGGAAAATGTCAATACCATTCCCGGCCGGGATGTATTTTACATAGACTGCCGCATCCTGCCCGGCATAAACCTGGAGGAAGTGGAACAGGCTTTCCGGCAGGCCTTTGCCGTTATCGCCGCCCGCGTGGGCGTGAGCTTCACCCTAACTCCGGTACAGAAACTTGCCGCCCCTCCGGGCACTTCAAGCCAGGCGCCGGTGGTCAGGGCCCTGCAAAGCGCCATTGCCCGGGTACGGGGGGCCGAAGCCAGAGTGGGGGGCATCGGCGCGGGTACGGTGGCCGCTTTTTTCCGCGCCCGCGGTTTGCCGGTGGCGGTATGGAACACTGATCACGGAGTGGCCCACATGCCCAATGAGTGGGTGGATATGAATGATATCATCAAGGACGCCCAGGTGATGGCCTTGCTCTATACCGGCCGGTGGGAGGATTGACAAGACTTCCGCATATTGCCGCTTTTTAAGGCGCACACAGGGTAAAGAGCAGATTTTCCATAATTGTCCGGGGAGCCAACCCGGAAGATTTAAGGGCGGTATCCGCGGCCAGAACCGCTTCCAGGCCGGTTTTAAGCCGGGTCTGATGCAGACTCCGGGCCCGTCTGAGCAGGTTCCGGGTAACCTGGGGCGGAGTGCGCAGCATCTCCTGCAACCTGTTTTCTCCCCCTCCCTGTTCCGCGACCGCCAGCGCCTGGCTCCATTGCCGCAGCAATCTGCTTATGATCGCCAGAATATATAGAGGAGCCTCGTTCATGGCCAGCAGTTGATGCAGCGCAGCCAGGCTCCGGCCCAAATCGCCTTCGGTTATGGCGTTATTCAAATCAAAAACCGAATAAAGACGGCCCTGACTTAAAACCGCGTGTACCTCCGGGGCGGTGATCTCCGGCCGGGAGCCTGTAAAGAGACTCAGTTTTTCCATTTCCCGGTCCAATTCCATCAGGCTGACTTCGCCCAGATCCGCCAGCAGGCGGACGGCGTCCGGCTGGAGATGTTTGCCGCGCAGCCCGGCTCTGCTTTCCAGCCAGGCGGGCATCTCGCGGGGATAGGGTCTGCGCACAGTTATTACCCGTCCGTATTCTTGCAAAGCCTTGGCAAAACGCAGGCGGGAATCCAGACGGGCGGCGCTGAACAAAAGGCAGGTGGACGGGCAGGGTTGGTTCAGATAGGGTACAAACTGATTCAGCTCTTCCGGCTTGCAGGCTTCAATATCATATACGATCAGTAAACGGCGGGGCGCCAGAAAGGGCAGGGTGTTGGCGCTGTCCACTATCCTGGAGGGAGGGGTTTCACCCGCCTGGAAGCGCTCCTGATTGAGCATGGGGTTGTGGGCAAAGGCCGGTGATTGGCTTAAGCGCTCCACCATCTCCCGGCGCAGAAAATCTTCAGGACCGAATATGCCGTATAAAGGCCCCGGCTCGCCCCGGCTCACTTCCGGCCAGGGATCTTTTGTCCCTTTCATTATAAACTCCCTTCCAGTGCGCTGGGTCATTTAAAATTTATATTTTATGATATTAAAAAACGCAAAGCGAAATTGGATTATTACCTAAATTTTTTGGGAATCAGCACTTTTTTAAGTGTTGCAGCGTGCTAGAAATTCTGCAGCACGCCGTCATGAATGGTCTGGGCCGCGTCTCTGGCCGCTACCTTCAGCGCCTCTGTTCTGGCTTCTGTGGCCGAGGCGTTGGCCCCTTCCAGAGAATAAGACCTCTGCTGCTGTACCGATCCCTGATAAAGTACTTCCCCGCTCCCGGCCCGCAGCAGGCGGGCGCTAATGGTTATGCTCACCCGGCGCTGCGAACTGTGCATCCATTCGGTAAGGGACACATCATCGGCATACACCCCGATTATGGAACCGATAAGCACCACGTCCGCCTCCGCCTCCGGGACCATTTTCAGTATCCGGCTCTGGGTGAACTGATAGCGCATCTGTTCGGTGACAATGGCTTCCAAACGGATTTCGTTGGTCATGTTGCTGAACATGGGAATGGATATGGTTTTGATGTCCTCGGGCAGGTTGCTGCGGTTGTGACGAAAGCTGTAACCGCAGCCGGCCACCAGGAGGGACAGGAACAGACAAAGAAGCAGTCTTCTCATTTGCCCTCCAGCACGATATTCACCAGTTTATCTCTGATGACCATGATTTTAACAATGTTTTGCCCTTCCAGATGGGATCTGACTTTTGAATCGGCCAGAGCCGCGGCTTTAAGCTCGTCTTCGTCCGCGCCGCTGGACATAAGCAGTTTTCCCCGCACCTTGCCCCCAATCTGCACCACCACCGTTTTTTCATCCCGGGTCAGAGCCTCAGGGTTATGCTCCGGCCAGGGCTGATCGATGAGATAGCCGTCATGGCCCAGACGGCGCCATAATTCGTCGGCAATGTGCGGCGCCATGGGGCTGATGAGAATGGCGGCGGTTTCCGCGGCCAGACGCAGTACCGCCAGAGCCGCGGGATGACTTTTGACCTCAGGGTTTTGTTCCGTCAGGCTGACCAGGTTAAGCAACTCCATAACCGCGGCTATAACTGTGTTGAACTGGAAGCGGTTTTGCAGGTCATCGCCGGCCTTTTTAACGGTCTCATGGATTTTGGCATACAACTCTTTAAGCGGAGGCGATAATTCTTCCCCTCCCTGATAGGCGCTTATTTTGTCCCCTCCCGCCTCCACCACCGAATTGACCACCCGCCAAAGGCGGTTCAAAAAACGGCTGGCGCCTTCCACCCCATTATCCGACCATTCCAGGTCTTTTTCCGGAGGAGCGGCAAAGAGAGAGAAAAGCCGCACCGTATCCGCGCCGTAACGGGTTATCAGGTCATTGGGGTCAACCGCGTTGCCTTTGGATTTGCTCATTTTGGCGCCGTCTTTGATGACCATCCCCTGGGTGAGCAGGTTGACGAAAGGCTCATTCAGATTGGGCAATATATTTAAATCGCGCAGGACCTTGCTGAAAAAACGGGAATAGAGCAGGTGCAGCACCGCGTGTTCAATACCGCCGATATATTGATCCACCGGCATCCAGTAATCAGCTCTTTGATCCGCTATCCCTCTGTCATAGTCCGGACAGGCATAGCGGATGAAATACCATGACGACTCCACAAAAGTATCCATGGTGTCAGTTTCCCTCCGGGCCTCCTGGCCGCAGCGGGGGCAGGAGGTCTTTACCCAGGACTCCAGACCGGGCAGAGGGGATCCCCCGGTGGCGGGGATTTCCGCCTCCAGAGGCAGCACTACCGGCAAATCCTTTTCCGGCGTTGGAAGCAAACCGCAGGCCGGGCAGTGAATCATGGGAATAGGCGTACCCCAGTAGCGCTGCCGGCTGATGCCCCAGTCGCGCAGGCGGTAGTTGACCGTCCGCCCGCCCAGTCCCAGGGCGCTCAATTTATCCGGCACCGCCGCCAGCGCCTGCCGGGAGGTGAGGCCGGTGAACTCGCCCGAATTAACCAAAGTGCCATATTCAGTATAAGCGACCGTGACGGCGGCGGGATCCCTCTCTCCTTCCGGCCCGGCAATTACTTCCGCCAGGGGAAGATTATAGGCTCGGGCAAACTCGAAATCGCGCTGGTCATGGGCCGGAACCGCCATCACCGCGCCGGCGCCGTAATCCATGAGTACGAAATTGGCGGCATATACCGGCATCCTGGCCCCGGTAAGGGGATGCAGGGCCCAGGCCCCCAGAAACACGCCTTCCTTCTGTTTTTCGTCAGCCCGCTCGGCATGAGTCTGACGTTTGACCTTGTCCACAAAGGCCCGGACTTCCTGCTCCTGGGGCGTATTGCGGGACAGTATATCCACCAGAGGATGCTCAGGCGCCAGGCTGACGAAAGTGGCGCCCATCAGAGTATCCGCCCTGGTGGTGAACACTTCGACGGATTCATCTCTGCCCTCAAGGGCGAATAAAATGCGCGCCCCGTAGGATTTGCCAATCCAGTTGCGCTGCATGGTCAGCACCCGCTCCGGCCATCCCGGCAGATCTTCCAGACATTGCAGCAATTCTTCCGCGTATTGGGTAATTTTGAAAAAGTAACCGAACAGGCGTTTTTGCTTCACCGGTTCATCGCAGCGCCAGCAGACGCCGTCCACCACCTGTTCGTTAGCCAGCACCGTCTGGCAGCGATCGCACCAGTTCACCAGGGCCTGCTTGCGATATACCAGGCCTTTTTCCCACATTTTTACGAAAACAAGCTGTTCCCAGCGATAATAGGAGGGATCGCAGGTGGCCAGTTCCCGGGACCAGTCATAGGAGAAACCCAGCCGTTTAAGCTGGGCGCGCATGTAGTCAATGTTCTCATAAGTCCAGCGGGCGGGATGAATATTATGCGCCAAAGCGGCATTTTCCGCCGGCATGCCGAACGCGTCCCAGCCCATGGGATGGAGTACGTTGAACCCGCGCATGCGCAGCCAGCGGGCCACCGCGTCGCCGATAGTATAGTTGCGCACATGCCCCATGTGAATGCGCCCGCTGGGATAAGGGAACATCTCCAACAGATAATATTTGGGTTTTTTCGGATCTTCGCTGACCCGGAAAAGATTTTTCTCTGCCCAGCGTTTTTGCCAGGTCTGTTCCAAAATATGAGCCTGATAGCGCCCGCTTTGGTCGGAATTGGACATTTCAAAATATCTTTATAAAAAAAGGTTGTCAGCCGCGATAATGGAAACAGCGCCGGTTGGCGGCTAAACAGTTTAACCGCCCGGAAAGATTCTAACTCTCTTTTTCCGGATTGTAAACATCCTTGTCCGCCAATAACTTCCTGACTTCTCCGCGGTCGCGGCTCATCTGCTCTTTAAGCAGGTCTATCCGTTCGTATTTTTTTTCCGGGCGCAGAAACCGCGCCGGCTCCACCCAGATTTCCTGACCGTAGATATCATCGCTGAAATCCAGCAGATGCGCTTCCAGACGGGGAGTATTGATTTCACTGAAAGTAGGGTTCAAGCCCAGATTAAAGACAGCGCTGTATACCCGGCCTGTGGCGGTCAGGCCGGCCCGGGCCGCGTATACTCCGGGGGGAGGGAGTAAAAGACCGTCCACTTCCAGATTGGCGGTAGGCATGCCCAGCAATTTGCCCCCCCGCCCCGCCCCCCGGACAACCCGGCCCCACAGGCGATAGGGCCGGCCCAGCAGTTGGGCCGCCCAAGACAGGTCTCCGCCCGCGACCGCCTGACGCACCCGGGAGGAACTTACCGGAGCGCCTTCCATCATGACCGGTTCCACCTGTTCCACCTGAAAATCATGGAGATCCCCCAACTGACGCAACAAGGCGATATTTCCCTTCCCGCTCCGGCCGAAGTTGAAATTATAACCTTCGTAAAGCCATCGCGCCCGCAGACGGCGCACCAGAATTTGCCCGACAAAATCATGAGGAGACAAGGCGGCCAGGGCCTGGTCAAAACTCAGGCATAAAATAATATCAACTCCCAGATCCTCCAGAAGACGGATGCGCGCTTCCAGAGGGGTAATCAGAAACACTTGCCGCTGGGGACGCAGCAGGGCAAGAGGATGGGGATTAAAAATAACCGCCGCCGCGGGGCAGGACGCTTCTGCCGCCTGAGCCACCAGGGCCTTGATTAAAGCCTGATGCCCCACATGGACGCCGTCAAAATTGCCCACGCTCACCGCCGGGCGGGTGTGCAGCAAGGGAATTTGTTCCAAATTATAGCAAACTTGCATATTGTTAAAATTTTTTAAGCCGCCGTAAATAAAAAATCAACCTCCGCCGGGCGGCGGTTGGAGCCAATATTTAAATCATGCTTGACAATTATGGTTTAGGATTATAAACTCTGCTTGCTGTATTGACAAGTGCCGAAAGGGCGGAATTGGTAGACGCGCTAGGTTCAGGACCTAGTGGATGTATTTCCGTGGGAGTTCGAGTCTCCCTTTCGGCACCAAGTCAAGATTCAGGGAAGTCCATGGAAGGCTGAAAGTCATTGAAAAACAAGGCTTTCAGCCTTTTCCTTTGTCCATAATCACCAGAAATCTCTATTCATCGGCAGTTCTTAAGCACTTTGACATGCAACCTAAAATTTATCATCATATTTATAGTATACTATTCCAAGTTTTAAAAAAATCTGTAAATACGTATTGTTGGCTGCGCCTTCCTCTTGACACTCACCTCCTGGTATACTATAATAATAGTATACCAGGAGGTGAGATATGATTCTATATACTGAAAGAGTTCCAATGCCGGGGAAGAGAGTCACCTTTAAAAAGGCGGCCAACGGCTCAATCTATGCCTATTACACCTTACGGGCCTTCCGAAAAAAAAATGGAAAGCCTACCAGCGACGAAGTTGCCATCGGCAAAAAAGATTTGGAGACCGGAATGTTAATTCCCAACGCCCATTACTATGAATTATTTTCCTCCTCTGACCCATCATCCA
>JAIRYI010000060.1 GCA_031267815.1 Desulfarculales bacterium
ACGGCAGGGGCAGCCGCTCATCAAGGATTATTTTAATCTATAAGGCACTACAAATGAAATTTGGAACACCCTCTAGTTGATTTTATTGACTATTTTTTAATTTGCTGGCGAAAAAAAAAAGCATTTTTCTCCCTTTAAAGAAGAAAAATGTTAAAGATGGGTTAGGGAATCGCTGATTAAACGGGCTTTTCAAAACGCCTCTCGGCAAACTCGTCATTTTATCGTCTAATATTATAGATGGGGCGGCAGGCAAAACGCAGACCCGATTCTACCAGTTTTTTGCACAATCCTGCTGTTGTCCGGCCAGGAGACAAGTTTCAATATGCTGGAGTATTGCTGATTTTTTAATTCTTCCCTGTAGCGCGTTGACACTGCGAAAGTTATCGTGATATAAGAGCAGGATTAATATTACGAGAGAGCAATTCGAGCGCATAAGGCCGCATTTGTAGCGTCCGCGCGGAAACGGAAAAACGGAACGGAAGAAAGGCGGCAACTCCGCGGTCCTTGAAATTGTTCCGAAAAACAGAGAGAGGCATCATGCCGGATGATAGCCGTATAGAGATTGGGAGGGCCAAAGCGCTGCTGACGAAAAAACTTCACAGCCGGATGCCCGCCCCCGGTGAAAATCCCACAGCCATTGCGGGGCTGACTTTATATCGCGGAGATAAAATCCATACAGTGGGGAACTGTTTATACAGACCTCTGATATCCATGATAATCCAGGGGACGAAACTCATTAGGGCGGGAAATGAGGAATATTGCTGCACTGATAACGACGTCATGATATTCGGGGTGGATTTGCCCGCAAACGTCATGATCACGCAGGCGTCCCCGGAAACGCCCTGTATGTCGCTGGTGCTTGATCTGGATAAAAGCCTGCTGGAGCAATTGGCTTTGCAAACGCCGCATAAAACCTTGAATAATAATTATATTGCCGGAGGAGCGCTTAAGCAGACTGTTGAACCGGAAATACTCGACGCTTTTTCCAGGATGGTGGAGCTTCTTGATACTCCGGAGCGGATTCCTGTGCTTGCCCCCATGATAGTGAAAGAAATCCACTATCATCTGCTTATGGGCCCCAATGGCAGCCATTTGCGGTCATTTTATGCGCTTGGTTCACCCAACAACCAGATCACCCGCGCCATTTCATGGCTGAAACAAAATTTGACAGCTTCTGTCCTGGTCGAAGAATTGGCTGCACAGGCTGGTATGGCTCCATCCACTTTTAACCGCCGGTTTAAAGAAATAACGGGCATAAGCCCTGTTCAATTTCAAAAAAGAATGCGCCTGCATGAAGCGCAGCGTCTGATGCTTACAGACAATATGGATGTTTCCGGCGCGTCCATAGCGGTTGGATATGAAAATATCAGCCATTTTACCAGAGAATATAAACGGCTTTTCGGCAATCCGCCACGCAAAAATATTATGATGATACGGAGTAATCAATAGGAAGGCCGCGTGCCCGGCTTGCACAGCGCGTGTCTGACAAGGTGAGGCAAAGGCCTTGGGCGCTTAAGCGCCAAGGTCTTTGCCTCACGCGGGAATAAATTGTTTTAATCAGCCTTTGGAGCTGATGACCAAGCCTTTACCGGTCAGGCCGGCGTCTAAAACGCTTTTCTGCATTTCATAAGACGGGGTGACGCCAGATGATTTACCGGATTTGTTTTTGTTCAAAAGATTCAAAGTTTTACTTACCACCGCCGCGCCGAATTCAGCCTTGCTGGTTATAGCCCCGCTTTTGCTGCCGGAAGACGCCGCTTCCAAAGCGCCGCTCTGAGCGGCCGCTTTAGCCATGGCATTATAGGTGACCATAAAAAAACCTCCTTTGTTCACCGTCCTTGGCCAGATTCATAATCATCCCTGGGGTTATTGAATTTGATAAGTTAATAGTAGCAGGCCAATCAGATCACAGCAAGAAGCCGGCGGCAAAAAAATGCCCAACCGCCGGCAGAACCCAAGCGCATGTTCATAAATTAAACGGGTATGAAGCTAATCTATTACCACCAGCGCCATTCCCGCCTCCACCGTATCGCCCGGCTGTACATTGACAGCACTCACCACTCCGGCTCCTTCCGCGGTAAGGGGAAGTTCCATTTTCATGGCTTCCAGAATAATCAATTCCTGATCTTCGCTGACTTGGTCTCCAGCCTTTACTAACACCTTTAAAATTTTACCCCCCATAGGGGCGGTTAATTCAGCCACCATCAGCCTCCTTATACACTTAATAATATTAATTTATATACCATTTCGCTCCCTTATTCCGCCGCCGAATCCGCGCTCCAATCAGATTGCCCTAAGCCTGACCCGCGCTTTCCGGCTTTAGGCCAAGCGTAAAAAAATCTCGCCCCCGCGGCCAAGAGGCCGGCCTTCATTCGTCGTCATCGTCTTCTTTTTCCAACTTGGTCAGTTCCTCAAACTTGATGTCAGCGCCCAGCACGCCCACAATTTCATCCTCACTGTTACGCACCGGCCCGCTTACAGTTATACACAAGGCGCCGGTAATGCGGCTGGTGTAAAAATCACTCACATAAAGACTGCCGTCCTTAATCGGGCCAATGAACCATTCGCGGTCGCTGAAATCAATTTCCAGACTGGCCTTGCCGTATTTGGCTTTATCAATCACATTGGTGATATTGCGGGTAATTTTATAACCCTGATCATTGATGACATACAGAAACTGAATATACGGGTGCGCCTCCAGAAACTTTTCCAGCACCGGTTCAATAATGGCCGGCGCCATGGTTTTAATTTCCGGCTCATCCAAAAGCCCGCCGGCCACGGCGCGGGCCAAATCCTTGGCCTTCTGCTTGAGTACATCAAATTCACTGATGAACAAATGGGGTAAATGGCGGCGGGCCACCACTTCCAGTTCATTGCTGCCAATCGTGGTAAGGCGGCCGTTGTCATATTGCTCCATAACCCATTTGTGAATCTTGTGTACCCCAGGATGCTTTTTATCAATTTTTTTATCCTCGGGCAGACGCAGTCGCTGGTTAACCCAATGGGCAATGCCGGCTACTCCGGATTTATCGTTGATGGCAATGGCAAAAGGACGGCCCAAAATTTTCTCGGTATCAAATATATTATATATTTCCGGATTTTTAATCAGCCCGTCCACATGAATGCCGGCTGAAGTGGAATTGAAATCACGGCCGATAAAAGGCTGGTTGGTGGGAATGCGGTAATGAACTTCCCTTTCATAATATTCGGCTATTTCGGAAATAACCTTGGTATCCATGCCGTCAGTACGGCCGGTAAGACCGATATATTCAATAACCAGACCTTCAATGGGAGAGTTGCCGGTACGCTCGCCAAAACCCAGCAGGGTGGAATTGATGGCTCCACATCCGTAAAGCCAGGCAGTGACTCCGCACACCAGGGCCTTGTGGAAATCATTGTGACCATGCCATTCCAGGCGCTCGCCCGGAATGCCGGCATCGTCAATCAAGGCCCGCACCAGACGCGGCACAGAGCGGGGCAGCGCCGCCCCGGGATAGGTCACCCCGTAACCCAGGGTATCGCACAGGCGCACCTTTATACCCACCCCGCTCTCCTCGCTCAATTTGACCAGTTCCATAACAAAAGGCACGACAAACCCGTATATGTCGGCTCTGGTCAGGTCTTCCATATGACAGCGGGGAATAATGCCCATGCCGAGCGCGTCTTTCACCACTCCCAGGTAACTGTCAAAAGCCTTGGCCCGGTTCAGGCCCATTTTATGAAAAATATGATAGTCGCTGGCCGAGGTAAGAATGCCGGTTTCTTTTATCTGCATATCCCGCACCACCTGCAATTCCTGTTTGTTGGCGCGCACCCAGGCGGTTATTTCCGGGAAGGCGAAGCCCTGTTCCCGGCATTTGTCCACAGCTTCTCTGTCCTTGTTGCTGTAAAGGAAAAATTCCGACTGGCGGATAATGCCGCGAGGCCCTCCCAGACAGCTTAACAATTTATAAATACTAACAATTTGCTCAACAGTATAAGGCGGCCGTGCCTGTTGGCCATCGCGAAAAGTTGTATCGGTAATCAGCATCTGCTCCGGAGGGGCCAGAGGCAAAAGGCGGTGGTCAAAATCTATTTTGCTGACCTCAGAATAGGGGAAGATATCTCTGTACAGTTCCGGTTCCGCCGGATCCACCAGCCTGGTATAGGCCGGATGATGGATATGATCCAAAAGCCGGGTGCGTTCATTCCATTTTGCCATTTATTACCTCTCCTTACATTTAAGGACAAAATAATCCTGCCAACAAGCGAAGCTTGTATTTAGGTCTCAACTTTTTTTAAGATGTACATTATACCACAATAATTATATCATTGTACACCGCTAAAGCCGCCCGAGCTTTATGCCTGGACGCATTGGTTTTGACCTTGGAACCGTCAAGGCTCACCCTACCAAGCCGCAACAGACCGGCCGTATGGGCAAACAAAAGAACTTACGGCGGCAGTAAAAATAACTGATTGCGATCTGCTGATTTGAAGTCCGACAGACTCCTAGGGCGCGGTGGGAAATTCCAGGTCCGGAGGTGATGGGGCGACGGCTTCCACCCGGTTGCGTCCCGCCCGCTTGGCCCGGTACATGGCCGCGTCGGCGGAATCAAAAAGCTGGTGTAAATCCATGCCTGCCTGATACTGAATTATGCCCGCGCTGATGGTAAAGCCGCCATACAGGGCAAAAGGAGCTGTCTGGGACGCCTGTTCCACTTTGGCGCGCAGTTGTTCGGCGACCTTTATGCCGGCGTTTAAGAGGCAGTCGGAAAGTATGATTACAAATTCTTCCCCTCCGTAACGGCTGACCACATCCACGCGCCGCAAACCTTCCGTCAGCCATTTGGCAATCAGCACTAAAGCCTGATCCCCGGCCAGATGTCCCAGATTATCATTGATGGACTTAAAATGGTCGATATCGATCAGACACAGACAAAAATTGGTTCCCGTGCGCTGACTGCGGGCTATTTCGTGGTCCAGCACTGTGTCCAGGTGGCGGCGGTTGACCAGACCGGTCAGGGGATCAGTAATTATAAGCTGTTGCAGGTTCCGGTTCTGATCTTCCAGGAGGCTGGCTCGCTCCAATTCCTGCTGTTGCATATAGTTGACCGCTTCAATTTGGCGCAGAAGTTCGTTGATAAGCCCGGTATGCTCCAAAGCTATGCCCAACAGATAGCCAAGGGTGGCTAAAAAACTTTCCCATTCCGGCCAGTTTTCGGAAACTGTCCCCTGGGATCGGATAATGGCTACGGTCCCCACAGAAAGTTCCACTCCCACAATAGGAGCGGCCATAACCTGGCCCAGGCCGGGCATATGACCGTATTGCGGCTGGCCGGCGCGCAGGCAGGCGGCCAAAGGGTTACTGTCGTTTAAACGGACAATTTGCCGGCCGGATTGTGCGGGCAACCCGAATTGTTCAATTAAATGGAGATGCTGTTTGTGATCGTCCAATAAATATATCCCCATTTGCTCCAGTTTCAGGCGTTTGTTCAGCGATTTCAGCACCTGCGGGAAAAAAATCAGGGGATCGATATTGGGTTCACGGCTGATGCGGCGGGCGATCTCCAGAATTATTTGCTGCTGCGCTTCCAGGACAGAGCCGGGATCGATTATGCCGGAACCAGAGTCATTCATGGGTATTTTTTGCTATATGGATAATAAAATCTGCGTATTGCCTGTCAGGCATCTGACAAACCACCTCATTGCAGGCCTGATAGTCAAGCTGCCCGCGCAGTTGATATTGGCCTGGCTTGGCCGCGGAATCTATTTGCAAGCTGAATTTTAATATACTCTGGTCGTTAAACACCAGCCATGGTTCAGCTTCGCCTTTTATTTCGAGTTTCTCCGGGGGGGGGTAATCGACGCGGAGCAATTGAATGCCCGGAGGAAGATCGGGCAAGGTGAAGGCGGTGGCAATCAGGGCGGGATCAGCGGGCCGGTTGCTGTTAATATGAAAAGGGGAGGCAATGTTAAGTCTCACCATGACCTGGATATGCTTGCCCGCGTTGGCCACGCTCTGAGCGGGAATTACCGTCATGGTGAGAACAGGGGCGGGATCCAGATCCGGATCGGCCGCTCCGGCCCCGCCGGCCAGGGATGGAATCAGACTTAGTAAAAATATAGCGGCAATTTTTTTCATTCATAACCTCAGCCAGTGTTTTTGGACCCAGCCTTACCAATTTTCAACAAAAAATACCATTTTTAGTTTTCCACTTCAAGCTTGACGGTTTTTGGCCGATAACATAATCAGAGAGAATTATCATTATTATTTAACTTAACAGGAATGAAAGCAAGTTGCCATGGAAAAGGTCTCTGCTGTAAATTATCAATCACCCGATGTAAGCGGCAACTCTCGGGGTTCCGCTTCTGTCGTTGAGCATCAGCCTGACCAGGAGACGCTTGCCGCCCCATCCAGACAGGAAAATGATCTCAACGCCAGAATCGTCAGGGATGCTGACTTGGATAAGGTAGTTGAATCATTACAAATAGACTACAATATCAACGTCGAGCTGGCCGCTGATAATACCGGGCGCCTCTTTGTGCGCATTATGAGCAGCGATGGGAAAAGAATTTTGCGCCAGATGCCTCCCGACACACTCATCAAACTGCACGCCAATATAAAAAATAATCGCGGTTTCCTTGCCGACTGGCTGGCCTGAATAGATAATTATTTGCAATAGATAAAAATTGAAAAATCTGATCAGATCCCAGAAGAAGTCTGTTGGGGCAAATGCAGGCTTGGCGTTCAACTCCTTTACGTATAATATTATAGCAGACCCTGAAAAAGCCGAAAACGGCTTTTTCAGGGAGAACGCTTACTTTCAGGCGACGCTTTTAGCAGGATTTTATGGTCAATTTACAAAACCGCCAATTCCATCGCGTTCCCGCGAAGATCAAGGTCTTCTATTGTCTTGAGACTTTTGAAGCCCGTCAGGCTATGATTACCGATTATGAAATGTGGTCCGCTCAGGCTCCGGAACTGCCGGAGTATTTGCGGCGCAATTTTACCGAACTGGGTACGGTGCATCCTTCCTTACAGCCCTTGTACCGCCTGTTGCAATGGATGGATTTCAAATTGGACGCGGTCGTATATCAGATGCGGGTGATGAACCGGGGTAATGTATTTACCAACTATCTTGTAAGCAACGACATTTCCACCACCGGTTTCGGTTTTAACTATTATATTGATTATAGCCTGGAATCCAGGCTGCTTATGGCCCTGCACCTGCCCGATGATCCGGTTCGGCCTTTATATGTGGTGGGAACCTTGCTCCGCAACCAGGCAACGCCGCAGCCAGCCTCCGCCGCTGAACGGGCCTTGGAAATAAACAGCGAGCAAAGCCTGGGCGCCATCCGCTTTGAAGAGTTAAGCGATATAGATGAAGAGCGTATTTCCCGTTTTATTTTCAATTTTGAGCGCAAGCTTAAACAAAAACAGGAGTACGCCCAGGCGGGCTGACTTTAGCCTGTTATCGCATTGCGTGAGCTGTCAATAGTACAATTAATAAAATGCGCCCAGGGCGACAGCATGCCCTGCAACGCCGTGATTATGACTACGGCTGAGGACTGTAAGTATACGATAGTTTTGACTAAAAATGAGCCGCCAAGACGCCGGGGACGACAATTTGCAACAGGTCTTATATGAAAACCTGGATTGCTTCGTCACTTTCGTTCCTCGCAATGACGTTCCTCGCAATGACGCGGGAGGGGTTGAGGACTGGCGCACATTAAAACCAAGGGTCCGGCTTTGCCGCTTTTAGCGGCTGGGTAAAGATCCAGCCTGGCAAGCATCTCGCGGCTTTGGGTTTGCCGCGCAAATCCAAAGCCAAAGCGTGTTAACAAACACTTAAAGTGAACACGCTCTAATAATCGCCGCGGCTTAAATTTTCCAGAAATATTTTCATGGAAGCATAGTCCTCTTCCTGGAGAAAGGCATTGAGCAGGGTTTTGCTGGTTATGAGGACGTCCGCCTCATTTACCGCGTTGTCGTCAATAAACCGCTGATCTATATAGCGGTAAGTGAGCCATTCATATTCGGAAGCGGAACTGCCGCCGGTAATAAAGGCATTGCTGCCCAGCAGGGACTCCAGACTGGTGTTTTCCAGGACCACGCGCAGCTTCCGGCTATGTTCGGCGTTAAACATCTTCAGCACCAGGTGATGACCCTGCTGTTTGAGGGTATAGACGGATTCCGGCCCCAGGGCGAGCATGATTTCGGCAATGTTTATGCAGTCGCCGGCCTGATAATTTAAGGCGCGGAAAACCAGGGAGGGCGGCTGTATTTCCAAGGATTTGCCGGTCAGGCACAGGGCTTCCGGACTGCCTTTTATTCCGTAAAGCACTTTTGCCTGGTAGTTGGGCAGAATTTTGATATCGGATTTGCCCAGCCTGTCGCCTGCCCGCAAGCTGGCTCCCACCACTGCCGCCAGGGTAACCGCCAGGCTGGCTCCCTGTAAATAGTTTTCATAGACAGGGATTTCTATTTTGATGCAGGGCTTACTCTTTTCTTTGGGAAGATGTCCCGGACCCATTATCAGTTTGAGCAGATAGGCGCCTCCCTGGGGGCTGTCCTCCCAGATCCGCTCCACCACATGGTCATAATAAACAATGGAGCGCGCCAGTTGGAGAAAATCAATGAGATCGTAGTTTTCTTCCATGGGCGTGAAGGCCACATATAATATAAAAGGCTCGGAAATAGCGGGCAGCAGCTTTTGAGGATCGCTTTCGTGGTGGAAATAGAGCAGCATTTTCAAGCGGGAACCGGCGGAAACACTGTCATGGCGCACTTCAAGCTGAACCCGGTATTCGGAAAAATGCGACGCCGGAGGGGTGGATATGATATAAGCCGAATTAATCCAGGCGTGGCGGTTCAAATTTTCCAGCGCTTCCGGAGTGGCGGGTACAGCGGGTTCATTAATGGGTTCTCCCATGTCCACCGTCCCGGCCAGGAGAGAGTTGATGGCCTGGGCGGGAATATTGAGGGGGGAACCGCTTGGGCGGAGAACGGCAACGTTGCGGGCCTGCTCAAAAAGTTGCCCGGTCACGCCCAGGGATAACAGGAGTTCATGAGTATTCAGAGTTTGCTTGTCGGGCAGGACGAGTAAAGGGGCGGATTCCTGGCTGGCGGCGGTGCGTAGCAGGTCATTCAGAACCAGAAAAATATGGTTGGGAAGGGTTATCCGCAGATGGACGCCTTCCACCGCATACTGGGCGCCGTCCAGATCAAAGGTGAAATTGATGACAGAACCCTCGGTGGTGGGGATAAGCAGGTGCTGGCCGGACGGAGGCTTTAAAATTGTAAATTTGGCCATATTAAAAGCGATCCCGGTATAATTAAATTACTTTCATAAAATTATATCATAAAAGCAAATTATTATGCCAGTAAATCAGGCTGTGCCCGCAGCCGTGACGGTTTTATTGTCAGGGCGCGAGCGCCGGGGCCAGAAAACGCCCGGTATAGCTGTCGTTATTCCGCGCCAGCTGCTCGGGAGTGCCGGTGGCGATAACTCTTCCTCCTCCGTCGCCCCCCTCCGGGCCCAAATCAATTATATAGTCAGCGGTTTTGATGACGTCCAGATTGTGTTCTATTACCAGCACGGTGTTGCCCATGGTGACCAGGCGCTTCAATACCCCCAACAGCCGCTCAATATCAGCGAAATGCAGGCCAGTGGTAGGTTCGTCCAAAATATAGAGAGTGCGCCCGGTAGCCCGCTTGCTCAATTCTTTGGCCAGTTTGATCCGCTGCGCTTCGCCCCCGGACAAGGTGGTGGCCGCCTGGCCCAGTTTGAGATAGCCCAGCCCCACATCCACCATTATTTCCAATTTGCCGCGGACAGAGGGCAGGGCGGCAAAAAATTCCACCGCTGTCTCACAGGTCATATCAAGCACCTGGGCGATATTTTTGCCTTTATACATAATTTCCAGGGTATCCCGGTTATAGCGCAAACCCTGGCAGACCTCACAGGTTACGTAGACGTCGGGCAGAAAATGCATTTCAATTTTTAAAATCCCGTCCCCATCGCAGGCCGGACAGCGGCCGCCGCGCACATTGAAGGAAAAACGGCTTGGCGTGTAGCCTCTGACTCTTGCCTCGGGGGTCAGGGAAAACATTTCGCGGACGGGCGTGAACAGGCCGGTATAAGTGGCCGGATTGCTGCGCGAAGTGCGTCCGATGGGCGATTGGTCAATATCTATCACTTTGTCGATATTCTCAAGACCTTTGATTTCTTTTACCGCGCCGGCCCGCGCTTTGGCGCCATACAGATACTGGGCCAGAGCCTTATATAGCGTATCCAGCACCAGAGAGGATTTTCCCGAACCGGACACTCCGGTCACACAGGTGAACAGGCCCAGAGGAAATTTCACATCTATATTTTTAAGGTTATGGGTGCTGCAGCCCTTAAGAACGATAAATCCGCGCTGGGGAAGACGCCGCTTCTGCGGCACTTCTATTTTGCGCCGTCCTGACAGAAACTGTCCGGTCAAGCTCTGCTTATCGTTGAGCAGCCGTTGCGGCGGGCCGCTGAAGATCACCTGCCCGCCGTGGCTGCCCGCTCCCGGCCCCATATCCACCACATAATCCGCGGCCATTATGGTTTCCTGGTCATGCTCCACCACCAGAACCGTATTACCCAAATCGCGCATTTTTTTTAAGGTCGCAATAAGTTTCTGATTGTCGCGCTGGTGCAGGCCAATGCTGGGCTCATCCAGAACATAAAGTACTCCTACCAAGGCTGAACCGATCTGGGTAGCCAGACGGATACGCTGTCCTTCCCCTCCCGACAGGGTGCCGGCGGCGCGATCCAGCGTCAAATAATCCAGGCCCACGTCCGCCATGAAATTCAGGCGCTGGTTTATCTCTCTCACCACTTTCTCCGCGATGACCGCCTCTCTTGCCCCTAATTTAAGATTGTTTATAAAATCAAGGGCCCGGCGCACAGACAGACAGGTAAATTCCCAAATATTGACTCCTCCCAGCAAAACCGACAGCGAAGATTTCTTGAGTCTGGCGCCGTTGCAGGAAGAACAGGGTTGGGCATTCAGGTACTGGCTCAGGTTGTCCCGCGCCGTCTGGCTGGAATTTTCCTGGTAGCGCCTCTCCAGATAAGGCAGAAAACCTTCCCAGCGGCGCCGGTAACGGTTGAGTTTATGCCCGTCATCGAAAACAAAATCCAATGGTTCCTTGCTGCCATGCAACAGGTCCCGGCTGATTTCGGCGGGCAGATCTCTCCAGGGTGTGGAAAGAGAGATTTTAAAATACCGGGCCAGGGATTCCAGGATCCCCTGGTGCCACATCCCTTCCCGGTTTTCCCAGGGTTTGAATGCCCCTTCTTCCAGGCTTAAACCGGGATCAGGAATCACCAGATCAGGATCGAAAAAAACTTTGACTCCCAGGCCGTCGCAGTCAGGACAGGAACCCTGCGGAGCGTTGAAAGAAAACATCTGGGGAATAAGAAGGGGCAGGCTGACGCCGCATTGCTGGCAGGCCAGATGTTCGCTGAAAAGTTCTTCACTGTCTTTTTCCCCCTCTTCACCGTGGATGATGACCTGCATGACTCCTTGTCCCATGCGCAGAGCCAGCTCCACCGAGTCGGTCAGGCGGCGGTTTAAACCCGGTTTTATCTTCAGGCGGTCAATAACCGCTTCAATATTGTGTTTTTTGGTTTTGGCCAGTTCCGGCGGATCATTCAGCTCAATGAACCGGCCGTTGACCCTGGCCCGGACAAAACCGTCCCGGGTCAGGCGGGCGAACAGTTGCCGGTGTTCGCCTTTGCGGGCGCTGAGGACCGGAGCCAGCAGGGTAACCCGGCTGCCTTCAGCCAGGCGCAGCAGGCTGTCCACTACTTCCTGAGGAGAGCGGGATTTGATTTCCCGTCCGCACTGCGGGCAGTGCGGAGTGCCCGCCCGGGCATAGAGGAGGCGCAAATAGTCATAAATTTCGGTTACCGTGGCCACGGTGGAGCGGGGGTTGTGGCTTAAACTTTTCTGTTCAATGGCAATGGCCGGACTCAAGCCTTCGATGGCGTCCACATCGGGCTTATCCATGCGTTCCAGGAATTGACGGGCATAGGCGGATAACGATTCCACATAACGCCGCTGTCCCTCGGCATAGATTGTGTCAAAAGCCAGGCTTGATTTGCCGGAACCGGAAAGTCCGGTAATCACAATCAATTTATCCCTGGGCATGGTGACGTTAATATTTTGCAGGTTGTGCTGACGCGCTCCCTGAACGGTGATTTTATTACTCATGTCTGTAAGTTCCGCTGCGGTTTCACCTCGGCCCGGCCGGATTTCGCCGGGCCATATGAGCGGCCAGAAGCACCGCCGCCTTCATGCTGCCGCCGTCTGCCCGGCCTTGGCCGGCCAGATCGAAGGCGGTTCCGTGGTCCGGGCTGGTGCGGATAAAAGGCAGGCCCAGGCTGACATTGACTCCATCCTCAAAATGAATCATTTTAAAAGGAATAAGTCCTTGATCGTGATACATGCACACTACCGCGTCAAACTCTCCATATTTCAGGACCCGCCAAAACAGGGCGTCGGCGGCCAGCGGGCCTTTAATGTCCATGCCTTCTCCGGCCAAAGCTTCCACCGCCGGGCGGATCAGATTTTGCTCTTCCCGGCCCAGCAGTCCGTTTTCCCCGGCATGAGGGTTGAAGGCGGCCACAGCCAGACGGGGATTTTCATAGCCCCAGTACCGGTTGAGCCATTGCCAGGTGGTGCGGCAGGTATAGTCAATATTTTCCGGCCGGATAAATTCTTCCGCCCGGCGCAGGGGGACATGGGTGCTGAGCAGGCTCACTTTAAGCAGGGGTCCGGCCATCATCATAACCGCTTTTGCCCCTCCGGCCAGTTCCGCCAACATTTCCGTGTGTCCGGCATAGCGGTAGCCGGCCAGATTTAAATATTCTTTGCTGACAGGGGCGGTGGTCATGGCCTGGACTTCCCCGCTCAGGCACATCAGAGCCGCCTGACGGATAAAAGCTCCCGCTTGCGCCCCTCCGGCCGCGCTGGGCTGTCCCGGATCTGTCCGGGCAACAGGGCCGCATTCCTTTAGCGTGACTTGGGGAAACGATAAGCCGGCGGCGCGGGCGCCGCCGGCCAGCAATTTTTTCTGCCCAACTATCACTATATCAGCCTGGGCCAGGACTTCTTCATCATGGCAAACGCGGGCCGCCAGTTCCGGGCCAACGCCCGCCGGGTCACCCAAGGTGACAGCGATTTTTACGCGCATAACTTATCCTGAAAAGCTTGCCGGCCGCCCCTGTTGCGGCGCGATCCGCATTATCGGGCGATCTTTATTCCCCGCCCGGAAATTCGCTGCGCCAGGCCAGCGTGATCCGGCGCTTGGCCTCGGAGAAAATTACTTCACGGATATAATCCAGCAAAGCGTCCGGGGCTTTAAGCTTATTTTTGAAAACAGCGTTTAAAAGCAAAATTAAGGCTTCTTCCGGATCGCAGGCCTCATCCAGAAACCAGTCTACGCGACTGAGCAGGCAATTAAGAGGATCTTCTCCTTTGCGGGCGAAAAGTTCACTGTAACTTAAGCTGAAACAGGGGAGAAGCATTTCCTGAGCGGCCAGAGGCAGGCCGGGGACCATATTCTGTAATTGTTTCAAAGCATACAGGCCCAGAATAACCGGCAGATCTTCCCGGAGCAGTTTGCCCACAGGCCCGCGCAATTGGCGCCCGCCGGCTCCGGCGGCGTCAGAAAGTTCCTTAATCTGCCGGTCAAGGTCATAAGTCAAGATGCCGTAAATGCGCAGGCAAACCCGATGCCAGCGGTACACATTGGACAATATGTCAGGATCACAACGGTTTTCAATTCCTGCCGGCGCCGCGGGGCTGGGAGGGATGCAACATTTTCTTATATTCATAGCTATTTTGTATCATACAAGTCACAGCCCGCCCGAAAATTGAAGTTTGCGCTTCAGAACCGGGTTAAATAGCCCGGAACCAGGCGGTTTGATTTAAATAACCTTATAACTTCTCAGTCAGGCTGTCAACAATATCGCCGGAACCGAAATGCGGCGGCCGGGCCGGCCGGCAAGGACCGGCTTGCCGGCAATTTTTCTCCTGGCGCCGGCTTTGCGCCAGACGGCAGGAGCAGGAGAAACAGCCCCCGGTCGCCGTGTTCCTTGACAGCCCAGGATGGAATGGTACATTTTATCACTTCTCACTTGATTTTATTCTTTCCAGGCGGAGCATCTATGCGCAATATTGCCATTTCAAGACGGGTTTCTATTTTTTTTGTAATTATGATCCTGTTCATGGCGGGCATGGCGGTTGTTTTCTATTATTCGGCAACTCAGCTTTCCGTTTCCGGAACAGTTATCGCCACGGACATGCTAATGCAAGACCAGAAAGAGCGCATCCGGGATATAACTCACTCCACTGCCCTGGGGCTGGCCAATCTGGTCCAAGGCCTGAATGATGAAGCGCAATTGAAAATAATTACTGATTTTGTGGAAACCGCCAGATTTGAACAGGACAAATCAGGATATTTCTTTGTCTACCGGGCCACTGTAAATACCGCTCATCCCACAGTAAAAAGGCTGGTAGGCACAGATCTTGGCGGTACAGCCGACAAAAACGGGGTTTATTATGTCAGGGAACTGGCCCGTCAGGCGGCCCAGGGAGGAGGTTTTGTAGAATTCGTCTTCCCTAAACCCCAGCAGGGAGATCAACCCAAACTTGGCTATGCCGAAAACATCCCCGGCACCGCCCACTGGATTGGCACAGGGGTTTACATTGACAATGTGACGGCGGCGAACGGAATTATCAGCGCGGAAATGAATGACGTCAAAGACAGGCATGTCGCTCTCCTGCTGGCATGTATCTCGGGCTTTTTGCTGTTGGGCGGCGTACCCCTGGCCTACCGGCTGGTGATTTCCATTTCCCGGCCGTTGCGGGAAATCACTCTTATAGCCGACGCCATTGCCCAAGGCAACCTGGATGTAGTCATTCACCCCGCCGGCAACGATGAAATCACCCGCCTGGAAAACGCTTTCGCGCTCATGCGCACGAATTTGTCAAATATCATTGAAAAGTTGCAGGATAGCTGCGCCGGCCTGGCCCGGTCAGCCGATGAAATCAGAGAGGGCAATCAAGATTTAAGCGAACGCACCCAGCAGCAGGCCAGCGCAGTGGAAGAAACCGCTTCCACTCTGGAAAATCTTACCAATTCAGTCCGGCAGAATGCCGCCAACTCGGAACAGGCCAATTCTGTGTCGCAGCAGGCGGTTACCATGGCCAAAGACGGAGGGCATACTCTTGGCCGCACTGTGGATGCCATGCAGGCGGTTACCGAGTCCAGCAAAAAAATTAACGATATTATCAATGTGGTCAATGAAATCGCCTTCCAGACCAATTTGCTGGCTCTGAACGCGGCGGTGGAAGCGGCGCGGGCGGGGGAAGCCGGACGGGGTTTTGCCGTGGTGGCCGGGGAAGTACGCAATCTGGCCGGCAAGAGCGCCCGGGCGGCTAAAGAAATTCAAGTTCTCATCAGCGACAGCGTGGAGAAGGTGGAACAGGGCAATCAACTGGTGGCGGAAAGCGGGCATATTCTCAACCGGATAATTGACAGCGTCGAATCGGTGGCCGTAAGCATACAGGATATCAACGCCGCCAATGCCGAACAGGCGGCGGGGCTGGAGGAAATCAACCACACCATGAACAGGCTGGATCAGGCGGTGCAGCAGAACGCGGCTTTAGTGGAAGAAGTGGCCTCGGCTTCAGAAAACCTGACTTCCGTTTCCTCAACCGTTCTGAACCAGATTCAGCACTTCCAGGTGAGTGGGAGCGGAAAGCAGCCCGCTTTGCCCCCGCCGCGATGATCTATCTTTTTACCGGGTTTATTTTCATTTTCCTGTTGTGCCGCTTTGTCCTGCCTCTGCCCTTGAGTCCCAGGCAAAAAATGGCGGCCGGGGCATTGCTGTTTGTCCTGTCGCAGCAGAATGCGTTCATTCGCTCTTTTTCCGTCAGTATGGCTTCTCCGGAGGTCGCGCCTTCTCTGCTCGTATTTATGGGCGCCAGCACCGCCGCCTTGCTTTTTCTTGCCATATTGGTATTGCTGCGCGATATCGTTTCCCTTATTCTTCTGGCCGGCCGCCGGATAAACAAACGGATGAACCCTGTCTTTTCTCCGGGCCGGCGGGGGATCCTGTTGGCCGGCCTGTCCCTGGCCCCGGCTGTTTACAGCGTTAATCAGGCCCTGGCAACGCCTCGGATTCGCAGCCTGGAAGCCAGGCTGCCCGGCCTGCCCGGAGATCTGGACGGCCTCACCCTGGTCCACGTAAGCGATACCCACATAAGCCGGCTTTTTCAGCGGGACTGGGTAAGCGCGCTGGTTGAGAAAATAAATGCCCTTAATCCCGATATTATTGCCCTGACCGGGGATATTGTGGACGGTTTACCCTTACAACGGATGGAGAGTATGACCCCTTTGCGCGCCTTGCGGGCGCGTTGGGGAGTGTTCGCCTGCGCGGGCAACCACGAATATTACGCGGACTATGAGAGATGGATGCGGGTTTTCCCTTCCTTGGGAATCAATATGCTGCTCAACCGTCACGAGGTGCTGCGCTTGAACGGTCAGGAAGTGGTTATAGCCGGAATCACGGATATTGCCGCCCAGCGCTACGGGCTTCCTCTGCCGGACAGCGCCGCCGCTCTGGCCGGAGCGCCGGAAAAGGCGTTGCGCATCATGCTCTCCCACCGCCCCTCCGAAGCGGATGACTGCGCCCGGGCAGGCATTGATCTGCAACTGTCCGGCCATACTCACGGAGGGCAAATCGTAGGCATTAATCAGGTGGTGGCGGAATTTAACCGGGGTTATCTCCACGGATGGTATCAGGTGGATAATATGATGCTCTACGTGACTTCCGGGGCCGGCCTGTGGAACGGTTTCCCTGTGCGTCTGGGGGTGGCTTCGGAAATAGCCGCCATCACTCTGCGCGGCGCCGCTTAAAGGACATTGGCCCCGGCTGGGGGCGTAAAAGCAGTAACGCCACCGAGTTATCCTCAGTGGCGTTACTGCCCGCGGCATCTCTTAAGTCGCACATTAAGCCGGGCTGGGCAGCGTTAGGAAGGGTGAGACGTCCGCGGCTTGAGTTTTGAACCAATCAATATTGCATATGTCAAAGGGAAGTGCGTTTCCCTGACTTATTATTTAACATACAATCGTTAGTTAGTCAATACCCGGCGCAAAAAAATTTTTCGCTCTTTCTCGGCCCCGGATTTACCCAAAGCGCCGTAAAGCCCCGGACTTCAGGCCGGGGATATAAGGCGCACCTTAACTGGAATTTTTGCTTTTAATGTGGAGTCCGTTGCCCTTCAATATATTGGCGCAATATGGC
>JAIRYI010000078.1 GCA_031267815.1 Desulfarculales bacterium
TCCACAATCTGCTGCCAATGTGCTATAATTTTCTTTGCCATGTTGGTAGCTTCCTTTCTTAATGTTAAATTCCCTTAAAAACTTAACTTTACTACCGGACTTACCAACATGGTATTTTAATTCTCATGAAAGGCGTTTTTTAAAAGCCCGTTTAGCCAGCCATTCTCTAACCCGCTCTAAGGCCGCAGCAATCTGCCCATAAACAGAATGCCGCCGCCGGCGTTTTCTTTAATTATAAAAATAAAAGGGCGGTCAGCGCGAAACCGGGGCGGGGGGGAGAGAATGCGGGCGCTCCGCGTCATCACCGCCGCCGTGGCCGCCGCCGCTTCGCTGCCTTCTTCGTTCACTTCCAGCACCGCTTTGTGTAGCACATCGTCAAGGTTCAGATTTTCAGCCTCACTTAAGCCGCTGAAATCGGCCCGGCCGGAAAAAACATTCCTCATGCCCAGAGCCGCCAGGGGTTCTTTAAGCGAGGCCGTGCCCCAATCCAGTTTAAAGGCGGGCAGACTGATCTCGGCCTCAGGAGTATAGGAAAGCAAATCCTGCCAGGCCCTCAGATTGTCCGCGCTCAGTTCTTTTTCCAGCCCAGCCAGGGCGGCGGGATTGTCCGCGCGGGGCAGGATGACCAGAAAACTCAATTCCTTGCCGGCATAAGGCAGTTCCAGAATTTGCATAATTTCATTTTTGCCATAAGAGCAGGGGCCGCTTTTGTGCATCATGCGCACTTTGAGCGCCTCTCCGCGGCTGTAAAAATCCTCTTCCGCGCTGTCGCCGGGGGCGAACGGATTAAGCCACCCGCCTTTGAAATAAATCGCGTTGACCAGAAGAAGCAGGGTATCCGGGGCCAGAGGGAAGGAGAGCAGGTTTTGGATCCGCTCACCGGTTTTTCCCGCCACCCAGGCGTTTATGGTCCGGCGGGCGCCGGCTTCATTGCCAGCGTAATCCACCGCGCTCATATCCACCTGATAGTATTGCTTCATGCGCGCTAAAAAATCGGGGCGCAGGTTTAAACCGGCTTGCGGCCACAGGGAATTGGCAATATTTAAAGCCGCCCCGCCTTGTGTCCGGAGAGCGTTCAGGCGCTCCAGCGCTCCGCCCAAAGCGCGGGTCAGTTCTTGGCCCCGGCAGGGGAAATTCAAAGCTTTTTCCATCTCCAGGGCGGTTTCCCCTTTGGCTCCGTCATAAACCATGGCCAGGGCGGAAGAAATGGAGAAAGGAGAAAAAAACAGATTGCCATCCTGACCGGCCAGTTGTTGGTAAAGGCGGCAGGCAAAGAGGTTATTGGCCTGACTCAAAGCCTCCGGGCCGGGCGGGGCCGTTTTAGCGGAAGCAGATCCGGCCTGCGCGGCTGGAAAAATTATTAGCAGCATTAACAGCGCCGCAAGTATGTTTCTCATAATCTCCCTATAATCTCCTCCCGCCGGCGGCGGTCATAAACCGCTTTAATTATACCTCCCGCCGGGCAGAGCCGGCGGGGGAAGGTAAAAATTTTTGAAAAATTTTTTGAAATTCCCAAAAAACCTTTAAGCAAAAATTTTAAATACCGATAAAGCTCTTGAAAGCACAGGGCACCGGATTCCAACCGGCAACGCGCCTAGAGGGGAAAGACTCAAAACGCCTTACATCTTACCCCATGTTTTTAAGCGCTAAAAGGATCTTAGCGCACAGACGGACCAAGGAGGGTTCACCGTGAGTTTCACGATTGATCACAATATGATGGCCATCCGGACGACCCGGAATCTGAACAACAGCTACAACCGCCTGGCCAAATCCACAGAACGTTTGTCATCGGGACTCAGGGTGAACTCCGCCGCGGACGACGCCGCCGGTTTCGCGGTGCGCGAACTTATGCGTTCGGATATCGAAACCATCAATCAGGGTATCCGCAACGCCGCCGACGCCATCAGCATGCTGCAAACAGCTGAAGGGGCGTTAAGCGTAATTGACGAAAAACTCACCCGCATGAAAGAGCTGGCCACCCAGGCGGCCAGCGGCACTTACACCACCGCCCAGCGCAGTATCATTAATTCCGAATATCAGGCCATGGCCGCGGAAATAGACCGCATTGCCAGCGCCGCCGACTTCAACGGAGTCAAACTGCTGGACGGCTCTTTAAAAAGCTTTCACGCCGGTTCGGGAATAAAAATTCACTTCGGCACCGGCAATTCACGGGCGGAAGATTACTACTTCGTCAATCTGGGCGATCTGCGGGCCACCAGCAGCACCGGCCTGCGGGTGGGCAATTCCGATCCCATGGACATATGGCGCACCACCGCCCTCAATGCCACCAATCCCGCCGACCCCCTTTATACCACCGCCCGGGAAGGCGGCAGTCAGGCCGGGGTCTTCGGCCTGCAATATACCTCGGGCGTCACCGCTTCCGGAGATCCCACTCCCTGCGGAGGGCCGGGCATATGGCAGATGTACGGCTATGTGGGCATTGATCCCTCTTGCGAGAGCATAACCGATGTAGTAGCGAAAATAAATCAGGGATCCCAGGCCAACGGGACCTTTAATTTCCTGCCCGGCGCCGACCCGGCCACCTTGGACGGCCAAGAAATAGTCATTAACGGGCAGCACTACCAGTTCGACCAAACCCAGGCCTTTACCACCAGCGCCTACAGCAACCACCCCAACCTGGCCACTGTAATCGGCCTGGCCGGCACGGCCTCAGCGGCTGAAGCCATAGAACGGGTGGCGGTCATGCTCAACAGCCACTATACCTCCGCCGGAGTGTTCGCGGCCGTGAACGGCGCCACTTTGCAAGTGTTCGCCACCCAATTCGGAGTCCAGGGCAATGAGATCGACATAAGCGCCAGCAGCCAGAATATCAAGGCTTCCGACCGCCACCTGAAAGGCGGAGGGGAAACCCCCCTCACCGCCTCGGTGTGGTGGGATGATAAAAATCAGGAATATGAGCTGCAGCTTACCATGGGAAAAGGCGGCGAGCGCTATCAGGCGCGGATTTTTGCCCTGACCACCATAAACACCCTGACCGGAGCGGGCAAAGTCATAGGCGACCCCTCCAGCACGGTAGGCTATCTGGGGATTCTGGCCACTGATTTGGGCGGACTTAGTTTCATCCCCAACTACGGTTCCACCGACAGTGACTACGAATGGAGTGAGGCTCAGAACGGCTCCGGCCGCACCGACTGGAACGGAGCGGATATCCTCACCCAAAGCGCGGCCCAGCTGGCCCTGCAAGCCATAGATCAGGCTATCGCGCTCAAGGATATGCGCCGCACCGAATTGGGCGCTTATATCAACCGTCTGGAAAATACCATTACCAATTTACAGATCCAGGCGGAAAACCTGCAATACGCGGAATCGCGCATCAGCGATATGGATGTGGCTTCCGAAATGGTGGAATACAGCCGCGATCAGATTTTAGTCCAGGCGGGAGTGGCCCTGCTGAGCCAGGCCAACGCCTTTCCCAAAATCGTCCTGGATTTGATTAAATTTTAAGACCTCCGTCCGCCGCGGCGGCGGCGGGAGGAGGCGCAAAAACTAAGAATTTGGAACCTGAAAACTGAAATTGTATGCCGAAGGAATGGCATGCAGCAAACCAAGGAGGGAATATCATGAGTCTTGTTATCAACCACAATATGATGGCTATGAACGCCGCCCGCAATCTGGGTGAAATCTATGACCGCCTTTCCACTTCAACCCGCCGCCTGTCTTCGGGCTTGCGGGTGGGCACAGCCGCCGACGACGCCGCCGGCCTGGCCATCCGGGAAATGATGCGTACGGAAATCGCCACCATTAACCAGGGCATAAGAAACGCTTCCGACGCCATCAGCATGATTCAGACCGCGGAAGGGGCCATGAGCGTTATTGACGAAAAGCTCACCCGGATGAAAGAACTGGCCGAACAGGCGGCCACCGGCACCTACACCACCGCCCAGAGGGAAATCATCAACTCCGAATACCAGGCCATGGCCGCGGAAATAGACCGTATCGCCAACGCCACCGATTTTAACGGGGTTAAACTGCTGGACGGAACCATGTCCATGGGGCATGAGGGTTCGGGCATGAAAATTCACTTCGGCACCGGCAATGACGCGGCGGAAGACTACTATTACATCAATACCGGCGATGTGCGGGCCACCTACGCCTCCGGCTTGCGGGTGGGCAACTCCGACCCCCGCGACACTTTGCGCACCAATAATCTGAGAGGCCTTTCCCCCACCACACCCATAGAACAGGGGAAAGGAGAAGAATTAAACGTGGACGGCTATTTCGGCATCCGCTTCACCGAGAACTTTGACGCCGAACATCCCACCGACGACTCAACCGCGCCCCAAGGCGCCAAATGGCAGCTTTACGGCTATGTGGATATTGACGCCAGCCGCACCAGCATCAATGATATTGTCCAGGAAATCAACAAAGGAGCCCAGGCCCAGGGAACCATGACCTTGGGCGTTAACGCCATCGGCACCAGTTTACTCGACAACACCATAACCATTAACGGCAAACTGCTTACTTTCACCGCCGCGGCTTCCAGTTACAACACCACCACCGGCACCGGCAACATATCGTTGACCGCCGGCGACACCGTCACCGACATCAGCACCAAAATCAGCAATTATCTTAACGCGTATAAAAAAGAAATAGGGGTGTACGCGGCCAAGGGTTCGGCCACTACCGTTCACCTGATCGCCTACAAGTTCGGCGAAGTGGGCAACAGTATTACCACCAACAGCAATTTCGCCGCCCTCAAAGCCGACCAGGAAACGCTGAAAGACGGAGGCAGGCAGGCGGTGACCGCCATGGCCTATTACAACGCCGACCGGGGGGACTATGAGCTGCAGCTGCAGATGAACCGGGGCGGGGAAAAATATCAGGTCCAGACCTTTGGTTTCGCCACCATTGGCGACGCGACCGCTCCCGGCCCCATGATCATGGGAGGACTCATTTCCGGGTCCACTTTCGGTACCGACACTTCTTCCCGCTGGATGGCCGCCATTACCTCTGGCACCGGCAGCGCGGCCACTCTCTTTGCCGGGGTGAATGAGCGGGATGAATGGCTGCAGCCGCAAAACGGCAGCGGCACCACCGACTGGGACGGGGCTGACGTACTCACCCAGTCCAACGCCCAGCGGGCCTTGTCCGCTCTGGACGCGGCGGTGCTTAAAAAGGACACGGTGCGGGCGCAGTTGGGGTCCATCCAGAACCGGCTGGAAAACACCATAACCAACCTGCAGATTCAGGCGGAAAACCTGCAGGCCGCGGAAAGCCGCATCTCCGATGTGGACGTGGCCACGGAAATGACCGAATTCACCCGCAACAACATCCTGGCCCAGGCGGCCACCGCCATGCTGGCTCAGGCCAATGCCCTGCCCCAGCTGGCCCTGCAGTTGATAGGAGGCTAGGGGAAGTTTCCTGAAACTTAAACCAGCCCGGCCCCTCTTGGAGTGAAGAGGGGCCGGGCTTTTTTAATGGGAAATGGCTTTTATCTTTCCTCTTCCTCTGTCCAGAGGGCAACCCGGCGGTATTGGCCGCATACTTCCGCCCGGCTGGGGCCGGTCAGCGGGTCCGGCGCTACAGGCAAAAGCCGGGCCGCGCCGGGCGGCTCGGCCAGCGGCCCCAAAAGCCGGCCTATCTGCTTACGGTTCAGAATTTCCGCGAAATCAGGCCCGGAAGAACGGTCTGCCCGCGCCAGCGGTGGGGCGGGAGGCGGGGAGGGGGGATCAATCTCCGTTTCCACTTTCCGCCAGGTAAGGTCAAAATAAAAATTCGCGGTGGATATGGTCAGGGAACGGCTGGTTACAGTTTGGGCAGAGGGAGTTTTACGGGCCATCCTTGGCTCTCCTTAAAAAATACTTGTTCAAGCGCGCCGCCGGCCCCTTGCCCCTCTTCAGGCGGCTTGTTTCCAGATTCCATTTCCTGAATCACCTCCCGGGTGATTCAGGAAATAACTTCCAAGTAATTATATAATTTAAAATGACCATTGCAACTTAACAGACTTATTTTAAAAATTTGACCGATAGAATAAAAACGGTTAAAGTTTATGGCAAAGCCGGCCGATTAGACATTTGAGGAGAACTGTAAGGTCATGGCCATTACCGCCTATCAGGTTCAAAATATTCTAAAAACTTACGCCCGCCAGTTAGCCCGGGGGCACCGCCTGGCCAAAGCCAAAAGCAAAGGCCTTTATCCCTATCAATTACAGATAGACGTCCAGGCCCGGCGGCGGCGGGTGATAGAAAAAATAACCGCCGAATTAATCGACAACCTGGGCATGGCCAACTTCAGCAATACCCTTGACGATGTGGAACTCCTGGCCATGCGCACTTTGTCCAAGGAATACGGGCAGCCTCTGGCTCTTATGAAAGATGATATTACCGGAACATTTAAGTTCAAAGTGCAAAGTGCCGATACAGGAAACAGAGAATTGAGTGACGGTGAAAACGCCAAACTGGAGAACAGGCTTTACGCCATCACCCAAAACATCATTGAACACAATATGGTTTAGGGTTAGAAACGCGAGGTAGGATTATGATTCAGATTAAAGACTCTTTGGGTATAGATTCCAAACCCTTGGAACAGAAACGGGAAAAACCCGCTCCTTCCTCCGCGCTCAAAACAACCGCCGGAGAAAGCGCTTCCGCTCAGGACAAGGCGGTATTTTCAGAAAGAAGCCGGGAAGCGGCCCGGGCCGCTGATATAGCGGCGGCGGCCCCGTCCTCCCGCCAGGAAAAAATTGACCGCATCAAAGAGGCTATCGCCAACAATCAATACCAGGTATCCTCGGAACAGGTGGCCGAACGGATGATTGTGGATTTCCTCAAAGGAATATAAAAGCTTCCTTATACCCACCCCCTCTTTCAGACGCTGAAATTTTCGGCGCCGGGCCTCCCTTGGCAACGGCAAAAGCGCCAGGGCCGATCTGCCGGTACGGGTTTCTCCGCGGCCGGCCCGGAAAGTTTGAGAGCGGCCGTTGCCGTTCAATAAAAAACAGACAAAAATCACTTTAGATATTCGCCCGCCTGTGGTAAAAATAGAAAGCTGGAAAAAACCGCAACCTTGATTATACTTAAAAGATAAGGTGCAAAGAAATCTGCCTGGATATGCGACTTTATGGAAGTTGCCGCGACTGGTAAAATTTGGAGCCAAATTTAATTAAATATTCAGATTACGGCCCAGCGCCGGCCGTGACCGTAACCTTCTGGATATGGGAACTGTTTTAATGGAAAAAACGTCGCATGTTCTAGTAGTTGACGATGACATAACTACTCTGCACATCTTAAAAAATACCCTGAAAACAATGTGTCAGGCCACCTTGGTCACCTCCGCCCAGAAAGCCCTCGATTTTCTTGCCTCCAACAAACCGGACATGATCCTTCTGGATGTGGAAATGCCCCAGATGAACGGCTATGAACTAATCGGCATTCTGAAAGCCAACCTTGCCACCCGTGATATCCCGGTGATATTCCTGACCGGGCTGGAAGGACAGGACAGTGAACTCAAAGCCCTGCGCCTGGGCGCTTTGGACTACATGCAAAAACCTATCATTCCCGAACTGGTGCGCGCCCGGATCAAATTGCATCTGGAGCTGGATATGTACCGCAAGAACCTGCTCTTTCTGGTGGATCAGAAAACCGCCACCATCCGCAGGCTCCAGGAAGTGGTCATAAGCATGCTGGCCACCACCACTGAAAGCAGGGACAGCGATACCGGCAATCATATTCACCGCACCCAGAGTTTTGTAGGCATTCTGCTCCAGCACGGCCGCGATCTCAACGGTCTGGATAACCTGGATCAGGCCAAGATCAATGATATCATCATTGCCTCCCAGCTCCATGATATCGGCAAAGTGGGAATTCCCGACTCCATACTGCTCAAGCCGGGCAAGCTCACGGAACAGGAATTTGCCATAATGAAAACTCACACCCTGATTGGTTATCGCTTATTGAATAAGGCCGCGGAGGAACTGGGCAGTGAATCCCTGCTGGACGTGGCTAAAATAATAGCCTATACCCATCATGAAAAATGGGACGGCACAGGTTATCCCCAAGGGTTAAAGGGAGAGGAAATCCCGATTGTGGGCCGCATTATGTCAATAGCCGATGTTTATGACGCTTTGATTAACCGCCGCCCCTATAAAGAACCCTTCAGCCACCAGGCCGCGCGGGAAATTATTATGGCGGGCGACGGCACGGCTTTCGACCCTCAGGTAATCCGGATTTTTGATGATATTCATCCGCTGTTCCAGGAAATCGCGGAACACAATATGGATAATGACTTAAATTCCCTGCCTCCGGAGGCACAAACCCACTGACAGCGGATTCATCAATCCAGCCAGGCAATTTTTATTTCTCCCCGCCCCTTTTAAAGATTCTGACCCGGCAGGCACAGGGAATCTATTGCCGTTGGGCGCGGTGAGAAAAGCCGCCGCGGCTGGTTACCGTTATTTTTTTATCGGTTGGAAGGGCAAGTTAAGGAATACTCAAGGATGTTGGAAGATATCAGACAGAATTGGCAGAATTTGGAGCAGCGCCTGAACCTGCTCTGGGAGTATCTTTGACCCTCCCGGCAAACAGGGGCGGCTGAATTTTCTGGACACGCTCATGGCCGCGCCCGATTTCTGGGAGCAGGTGGAAAAAGCCAGAGCTTTTCTCAAAGAAAGAGCGGACCTGGAAAACTCCCTCAAAGAAATAAACCGTTTAAAAAAACTGGGAGGGGAAATTGAGGCCCTGCTGGAACTGGGGGAGGAACAGAGCGATCCCGAGCTTACGGCCGAGACCAAAGCCCAGGTAAAGTTGCTGGAACAGGGAGTCAACCGCCTGGAGACCTCGCGCCTTTTGGGCGAAGCGGACGATTCCCTGGGAGCGATTGTGGCCATCAATGCCGGCGCCGGGGGCACCGATGCCCAGGATTGGGCGGAAATGCTGGTGCGCCAGTATATGCGCTTTGCCGAACGCAGCGGCTATAAAGTGGAAATCATGGACTGGCAGGAAGGCGAGGAAGCCGGCATTAAAAGCGTCACCATGGAAGTGGACGGCTTCCAGGCCTACGGGCTTTTGAAAGGGGAGAGCGGCATTCACCGTCTGGTGCGCATCAGCCCTTTTGACGCCAACCGCCGCCGCCACACCGCTTTTGCTTCCGTGCTGGTGTCGCCCCTTTTGGATGACAGTATAGAAATAGACTTGAAAGACGCCGATATAAGAGTGGATGTGTACCGGGCCTCGGGCGCGGGGGGGCAGCATGTCAACAAAACCTCTTCGGCCGTGCGCCTCACTCATATTCCCACCGGAGTGGTGGTGCAGTGCCAGAATGAAAAAAGCCAGCACCGCAACAAAGACATGGCCATGAAAGTTCTGAAAGCCAGGCTGTATCAGTTGGAGCAGGAAAAACGCCAGGCCGGTAAAAAACTGCAGCATGAGAGCCATCAGGATATAGCCTGGGGCAGCCAGATCCGCTCTTATGTCCTGGCCCCCTACCGTCTGGTCAAAGATCACCGCACCGGGGTGGAAATGGGCAATGTGGACGCGGTGCTGGACGGAGATCTGCAATCCTTTGTGGACGGCTATCTTATGTGGAGAAACTCGCGCCAAAATTTAACAGCGGCGACTTAAACGATGTACATTCTTATACTTGGAGCGGGCGAGGTCGGTTTTCACACCGCTTTGCAGTTATCACGGGAAAATCACAATGTGGTGGTGGTTGATCATAACCCGGAGAGTCTCCATGTTATGAACGAGTACATGGATGTACCCACTTTGCAGGGGCTGGCCTCAAGCCCCTCTATCCTGAAGGAGGCCGGGGTCAGGGAAGCGGATCTGCTGATCGCGGTCACCAACAGTGACGAGGTGAACCTGCAGGCCTGCCGTTTCGCCAAGCTTATCTCTCCTTCCACCACCTGTATCGCCAGAGTCCGCAATGAGAGCTACCTCAATTTTATGAAAGAGACAGGGCTGGATCACTTTGCGGTGGACGCCCTGATCAATCCCGAATATGAAGTGGCCCGGCAGATCAGCAATCTGGTGCGCATACCGGCCGTTTCCTTCGCCGCCGATTTCGCCGGCGGCCAGGTCAAACTTCTGGGATTTAAACCTCCTTTAACCAGCCCGCTTGTGGGCCGGAAAATGTCTGATCTGCACCCGCCCGGCGCTCCGGAATTTCTGGTGGCGGCCCTGGATCATGGCGGCAAAGTCGTAATTCCCCGGGGCGACGCTTTGCTGCGCCCCGGCGATCAGGCCTATGTGGTGGCGCGCCGGGAAGACCTGGATCAGGTCCTGGCCCATTTTGGCCTGAATAATGACCGGGTGCGGAAGATATCCCTTATCGGCGGCGGAGCTATAAGCCGCCAGGTGGCCCTGGCCTGCCGCGATCTGGACTTACGCGTAACCATTGTGGTAAATGACGAAGAGCAAGGCGCCGGCCTGGCGGAGGAATTTCCCGAATGTCTGGTTTTAAAAGGCAATTACAGTGATGTGACCCTGTGGGAAGAGGAAAGTCTGGGGCAGACGGATATATTCTGCGCCGTAACCGACAACGAAGAGGACAATGTGCTTCTGGCTCTTTTAGGCGGTAAAATGGGCGCCGGCCGGACCGTGGCCCGAGTGGCCAATATTGGCTATGTGCCTTTGGCCTCATCTTTGGGGGTGGACCTGGTGGTAAGCCCCAGAGCGGTGGCGGCAGGGGCGATTCTGCGTTTCCTGCGGCGGGGTAAAGTGCTTAATATTTCTCCTTTGAAAGACGACGCCGCCGAGATGATGGAGCTGACGGTGCAGGAGAGTTCGGCCCTGGTGGGGCGCAGCCTGAAGGATCTGGCCCTGCCGGCGGGGATTCTGCTGACCGCGGTGGTGCGGCAGGAAGAAATAATAATTCCCCAGGGCAATACCGTCCTCCGGGCCGGAGACGATCTGGTGGTTTTTCTCATGCGCAATATGGTCAAAAAATTTGAGAAACTTGTCTCTGTCAAACTTGAGTTTTTTTAAACCGTCCGGCCCGGCCCTCTGGCTTTAAGGTTCATGGCATGCAATTGGCGGCAATATTCTCCATAGTGGGATTTTTACTTTTGATCATCGGCGGCGCCATGCTTCTGCCCATGGGAGTGAGTTTTTTTTACGGTGAACAGTGGCCGGCTTTTCTGGCCGGGGCCGCCGTCACCGTTTTGCTGGGCTGGGTGCTGTATTTTGTGTTTCGCGGCCGCAGCCCCGCCCAGTTGCGCCACCGCGAAGCCTTGGCGGTGGTGGGTCTGAGCTGGGCTCTGGCTATTGTCATGTCCAGCCTGCCTTTGCATTTATCCGGTGAATTCGCCAGTTATTCCGATGCTCTCTTTGAGGCTTGCAGCGGCATGACCGCTACCGGGGCCACGGTTATGAGCAATGTGGAGGCCGCCGGCCGCGGGGTACTCCTGTGGCGCTCCCTGACTCACTGGCTGGGGGGTATGGGTTTTATTGTCCTCTCTCTGGCGGTTCTGCCCCTTCTGAGCCTGGGGGGCATGCAGCTTTACAAAGCGGAATTGCCCTCGCCCAGCCCGGACCGTCTGCGCCCTCATATCAAAGATATAGTCAAACTCCTGTGGCGTATTTATCTGTTTTTGACTCTGCTGGCCTGGCTGGGTTTTTGTCTGGGGGGGATGAGCGTTTTCGATGCTCTCAACCATGCCATGTCCAGTTTGTCCTCCGGCGGCTTTTCCACTAAAAACGGCAGCATCGGCGCTTACAACAGCCCGCTTCTGGAATGGATGTGCATTGTTTTCATGACCGCCGCCGGCGTCAATTTTTCTCTCTATTTCTGGCTGCTGCGCCGGAGATCCGTCTGGCTTAATGAAGAACTGCGCTATTATCTGGGCCTGATCCTGCTGTGTTCCGCGGGAGTATGGGTTCTGCTGTCGGCCGGAGGAGACATGGCATGGCCGGAAGCCCTGCGGCGGAGCTTTTTCCAGGTAAGCGCCTTAATCTCCACCACCGGTTTCAGCAGCGCCGATTACGGGCAGTGGCCGGCCTCCGTTCATTTTTTGCTGATCGCAGCCATGCTGGCCGGGGCCTGCGCCGGTTCCACCGGCGGCGGGCCGAAAATCATACGCTGGCTCATCTTTTTTAAATTCGTATTCAGCGAACTTAAGCAGGTCATGCACCCCCGCTCCATCAACAGCATAAATATTAACCGCCAGCCGCTGGACCGCTCTGTCATCACCGCGGTCAGCGGATTTTTGGGGCTGTATTTTTGTTGTTTTTTCCTGATTGCCCTGGCTCTGGTTTTAACGGGGATGAATCTGGAAACATCTTTTTCCGCCAGCCTGGCCTGCCTGGGCAACATAGGCCCCGGCTTGGGCGAACTGGGGCCGGCCCATACCTATGCCGCGCTGCCGGCTGCGGCCAAATGGATATTGAGTCTGGCCATGCTGCTGGGACGGCTGGAAATATTCCCTGTGCTGGTGCTGTTCATGCCCTCTTTCTGGCGGCAATAATTATTTATTTCACCCCAATACGGTTTGAGGGAAGCGCTGATTAATTCGCCAAGGTTAAAAAATTTTGCGCGCCGTATTGTTTCTGGATTGCTTCGCGCTCCTCACGGGCGGGAATTTACAGCCGGCCTCGATTTGTAAAATCGTCCGCAAAAAGGTATATTTTACCCCATGAACAAACGTACTGTTTATACTCTGAAAAAACCGGTGATCATTGATGAGGCGCAACGCGTTTCCGTTCTTATTGGAATCGCTGTTCCTCATCTGGTTCCCGCCCGCCTGGTCCAACAATCTGAATAAGCGGCTGGTGAAGTCACCCAAAATCCATGTCTGCGGCTCCGGCCTGGCCTGTCATCGGCGCGGCGCGCTGGGCGATAACTTTATCCGGGGTAAACAAACGCGGTGCAAGCCGGCTATGCCAAAAGGCAGGTATTTGTAAAATGCTTGCCGTTAAAGCGGGTCATCCGTGGCTAAATTTGAGACTGGTTGCATATTTAAAGGAACGGAAGCATGGCTGATGACAGCTTTGAAGCAATTGTAGTGGGCGCCGGGCCGGCCGGTTCGGCGGCGGCTTATACCCTGGCCGCGGCCGGGCTGGAGGTGCTGATGGTGGAACGGGGAATAAACCCCGGCGATAAATCTATGTCCGGAGGACGGATTTACGCTTACAGCCTGGCGCGGCTGTGGCCCGCCTACGCTGACAGCGCCCCCCTGGAACGCAGGATCACCCGCGAGACCATATCCCTGGTGGACGGTGATAGTATGGTGGATTTCAGTGTATGCAGCCCGGACTTTTTAGCTCAGGACAGGATATCCTACACCGTTTTGCGTCAGGAATTCGACGCCTGGGCCGCCCGGCAGGCGGAAAACGCCGGCGCCAGCCTGATCGCCCCTGTCAACGCCGATGGCTTTTACCGGCAAAACGGGCGTCTGGCGGGAATAACGGCGGGGGGAGAAAATGTGAAGGGCAAGGTGATTGTCCTGGCTGAAGGGGCCAACGGCCTTCTGGCCCAGGAGGCCGGTTTGCGCCGGGAATTCACCCCCCGGCAAGCGGCGGTCGGCTTTAAGGAAATCATAAAAATGCCGGCGGAGATAATCCAGGAGCGCTTCAATCTGCTGCCCGGCCAGGGCGCGGCCAGACTCCTGGCCGGCAGTCTGACCGGAGGTCTTCCGGCCAGCGGCGCTTTTATCTATACCAATAAAGACAGCCTCTCCCTGGGAATGGTTATAAGCCTCAAATCCGCCATGACCGGCCCGGAACCCGTCCACCGGCTGCTGGAGCGGTTTAAAAACCATCCCGCCATCCGCCCCCTCTTGCAAGGCGGGGAAACCGTGGAATATTCGGCCCATCTGGTGCCGGAGGCAAGTTATTACACTTTAAAGCCCACCCTGGCCGGAGATAATATTCTCCTGGCCGGGGATGCGGCGGGGATGGTAATCAACCACGGCTATACCGTGAGGGGGATGGATCTGGCCCTGCTGGCCGGCCAGGCCGCCGGACTGGCCATACTGCAATGCCGGGGCGATTACCGGGCGAAAACTCTTTTGCCCGCCTATGAAGGGCAATTGCGGCGGGCCGGAGTGCTGGGACACTTAAAAGCGGCCCGTCATATGCCCGCTTTTTTGGAAAACCCCCGAATCACCGGAGACTATCCCGCCCTGGCCGTGAATCTGGCCAAGGACATATTCAGTTTTGACGGCAGCCCGCCCCGTCCTCTGTTCAGAGGCAAACTGTGGCCGCGCCTGCGCGGAATCGGGGTGCCGGCTTTGCTGAAAGACGCCTGGCTGGCGTTGCGGGCCTTGGGTTGAAAATGCAACAATCCTTATGCCCCGTCATGGCGAGGGACGCGTAAGCGTTTGATGCAATCCGGAGTCGGGATGAATCATGACGGATAATTTAAAGTAGCTACCGGACCGTAAAAAAGATATCCGCTTTGCTTTCGGGCGCAGCCAAAGTAATAAGCTTTGACTATGACCCCCAAGCGGTAGCCGCCGGCCTGGCCTTAAGGCAATACGCGGGCAACCCGGACAACTGGACCGTTACGAAGGCTCGGTATTAGATGAAGAGTTCATGCAAAGCCTGAACAAAGCTGATATTGTTTATTCCTGGGGCGTTTTGCGCCACACCGGCTCGGTTGGGCGGGCCTTGGGACTGGAACGCCATAGAGTGGAAGGCGGCCGGTTATTTTTTTCCACTGCCGATAACAGTGATCCCAACAAGAATAACAAACTGTATAAGGTCAGTATGTTTACAACGAAAGTTTAAGGTTGATTTT
>JAIRYI010000002.1 GCA_031267815.1 Desulfarculales bacterium
CTTTGGCTTGTTCCAAATAGTAATTTTTGAGTACCAGCTATAAGGGCGGGCATATTAAGTCTTAACCCGCTCTGCTTTGGATTTGCCGCGCAAATCTAAGGAAGCGCTGATTAAATGGATTTTGCAAAAATGCCTTTTAGCAATTATGTGATCGGTGTTAAATATTGCGGGTTTACCATATTCCTTACTGAGCTTTCCATGGTCTTTTTTAACCATGGCTTGCCTGCGGGATACGCTCACCGCTTCCCCCAGGCTTCGGCACCGCGCCCGTGCGATGAACTCGGCCGGGACAGCCAATCCTTAGAGCGGCGCGCAATATATCTATGCCGTTAATCAGCGCCTTTAATCCTTGCGCGCCCGGCTGTCAAGGGGTAAAAATACAGTAAATTGTTTAACATCTCAGCACGGAAAGGTTTTAACCGGCGTGCGCGGCAGAAATTTAATATTAACTGTGCTTCCACTGTGCGTCTTCCTGTTGCTGGCGGGCCCGCTTGCCCGCGCGGCGGAGAATCCCGGCCCGTCCTTGCCCTCTTACCGCGATATTCCCGGAGTGACGGCGGAGGAAATCGCCGCTATCGAAGCCCTTAAAGAGCAAAGGCCTTATCTTATCTATGGGATGTGTTTCGGCACCGAACTTTTTATCAATGATAACGAACAATTAGAAGGATTCACAGTATCCCTCTGCCGCTGGTTGAGCGATCTTGTGGGGATTGAGTTCCGCCCCGCCCTTTATGAATGGGGCGAGTTGCTGGAGGGGCTGGAGAGAAAAGAAATCTCTTTCACCGGCGAACTCACCCCCACCGAAGAACGCCGCCGCTCCTGGTTTATGACCGGCGCCATAGCCGGACGCTCCATTAAAATCATACGTCTGGCCGGCAGCGAGGACTTAAGCCTCATTGCCGCCCGCCGCCCGCCGCGCTATGCCTTTCTGCGCGGATCCATCACCGTTGATCTGGTATCCCGTTTTCTTAAGCAGCCTTTCAGCATTGAGTATGTGGATGAATACGGTGAAGCGTATCAAAAAATGAAGCGCGGGGAAGCGGACGCTTTCTTTGAAGACAACCCGGCTGAAGCGGCTTTTGACCGCTACGGCGACGTCCTGGCGGAGGATTTTTTCCCCCTTATTTATGAACCGGTGGCTCTGGCCACCCGCGACCTTGAGCTTACCCCGGTTATTTCCGTGGTCCAGAAAGCCTTGGGAGACGGCGGCGCTCATCACCTGATCGAACTGTATAACCGGGGTTACCGCGATTATCTGCGCCACAAGCTTTCCCTGCAGCTGACTCCGGAAGAGAAAACTTATATCCGGGAACATTCCGTCCCGGAGCGGGCGGTGCCTCTGGGCGCGGACTATGACAATTATCCCATCAATTTTTATAATCCCCAGGAAGATAAATGGCAGGGCATTGCCGTGGATGTGCTGGAGGAGGTGCAGGCTCTTACCGGCCTTGCCTTTGTGTACGTCAACGACCGGTTTACCGAGTGGTCCGATTTACTGCGCCTGCTGGATGAAAAAAAAATGGATATCCTTACGGCGCTCATTCCCACCCCGGAGCGCCAGGGGCGCTATCTGTGGTCAGAGGCCTACAGCACCGACCATTATGCCCTGCTCTCGCTTAACGACTTTAAGGATATAAACATCAGCCAGATTTTTTACGCCAAAATCGCTTTAGTCAAAGACACCGCCTATGCCGAGGTATTCAGGGAATGGTTTCCCCGCCATCCCAACACAGTGGAATTTATCTCCACCACCGAAGCCTTCGCCGCCCTGGAGCGGGGAGAGGTGGACATGGTTATGGCTACCCGCGCCGTGCTTTTATTCATGACCAATTTTATGGAACGCCCCCAGTTTAAAGCCAATCTGGTTTTTAACCGCGCCTATCAATCCGCCTACGGCTTTAACCTGAACCAGAAACTGTTGCAATCGGTGTTCAACAAGGCCCTGCGCCTGATCAACACTCAGGCCGTCAGCGACCGCTGGATGCGCAAGGTGTTTGACTACCGGACTAAAATGATGGAGTCGCAAATGCCCTGGCTGATGGGTTCTTCCGGGCTTTTGCTGTGCGTTCTGTTCCTGCTCTTTATTTTCCTGCAAAGGCGGCGGCAGGCGGGCAGGAAGCTGGAGTCGCAGGTGAGCGAGCGCACCAGAGAGCTGGAAGTTCAGACTCTGGCCGCCCAGGCCGCCTCTCAGGCCAAGAGCGTCTTTCTGGCCCGGATGAGCCATGAGATCCGCACCCCCATGAATGCCATTATCGGCTTAAGCGAGCTGGCGCGGAGGGAATACGGCCAGCTCCGGGCTTTGGAATATATCTCCGGCATTAAAAGCGCGGGCGCCAACCTCTTGTCCATTATCAACGATATTCTGGATTTTTCCAAAATCGAATCCGGCAATTTGATTCTGAATCAGGCCCCTTATAAAACCGCCTCCCTCCTGAACGACGTCCTGGCTCTCATTCAGGTGCGCATAACTGAAACGCCCCTGAAACTGATCACCGAGATATCTCCTGATCTTCCCGGCCTGATGGCGGGCGATTCCGAGCGCATCAAACAGATTCTGCTCAATCTCTTGAGCAACGCGGTGAAATACACCCAGCGCGGCTTTGTCAAGATTTCCGTTTTCGGACAGCGGGCGGACGAGGACGGCATACGCCTGACCTTCGCGGTGGAAGATAGCGGCATAGGCATCAAAGAAGAAGATATACCCAAGCTGTTCGGCGAATTCATGCGCATTGACGAAAAGCGCAACAGCGCGGTGGAAGGCACCGGCCTGGGTCTGGTGATAACCCGCAGTCTGTGTCAGGCCATGGGCGGGGAGGTCGCGGTCGCGAGCCAATACGGGAAAGGTTCAGTATTCACGGCCACGGTGATCCAGAAAGTGATTGACTGGAAGCCAATGGGCGGGTTTACTGATCCGGCGGCGGCGCGGGAAGAAAAGCAGGACATAAGTTTTATTGCCCCGGAGGCCGCGGTCCTGCTGGTGGACGATTTTCCCAGCAATCTGCTGGTGGCCGAAGGTCTTTTGCTTCCCTACCGGCTGCGGGTATTTACCTGTCTGAACGGACGGACGGCAGTGGAGGCGGTGCGGGCGCGTTCCTTTGATCTGGTGCTTATGGATCATATGATGCCGGAGATGGACGGAGTGGAGGCCACCCGCGCCATCCGCGCCTTGGGAGAGGACTTGGCCGGCCTGCCCATTGTAGCCCTGACCGCCAACGCGGTGTCCGGGATGCGGGAGATGTTTCTGGAACACGGATTCAATGATTTTCTTTCCAAGCCCATAGACATGAATGAGCTGGACGCCATGCTTAAACGCTGGATTCCGGCGGCCAAACGCCGCCCAGTGGAGGCGGGAGAAGACAAGCAAAGCGCTCCGGAAGTCCGAATAGATATGGCGGCTGTTTTTTCGGGAATCGCGGGTCTGGATCCGTCCGTTGGACTGGCTCAGGTAGGGGGCGTGCCCAGCCGTTATTTGAAGTTGCTGGAGACCTTTTGCCGGGACGCGCGAGCCGCGCTTGGTCATCTGTCTCAAGCGCCGGAGGATGGGGCCTCCCTGCGCGCTTTTATCACTCAGGTTCACGCTTTAAAAAGCGGTCTGGCCAATATTGGAGCGGCCGGGCTGTCCCGGACGGCCGCTGTTTTGGAGAAGGCGGGGCGGGAAGAAGATTGGCTCGGGATTAGCGCCCGGCTGGCGGATTTCCGGGGAGAACTGGCCGCCCTCAAAGGGCGGATTGAGGTGATTCCGGAACTGAATTCCTATGAAGAAGAGGAAGCGCCTGTCAATCCTGAACTTGCGGAAATGGCGGAGCGTCTGCGGAAAGCCCTGGAAGACAGAGATTTTATGGGCATAGACGACGCCCTGGAGCGGTTGCAGAGCCTGCCCCTTGTTGGAAAAACGCGGGACATAGTCTCAGAGGCGGCGGATCTTATTCTGCTCATGGAGTTTGAAAAAGCGGCCTCCACCCTCCATAAATTCGCCAACATTGAAAATGCCGGCGAAAAAAAGAATGAATAACCCGGAGTTATGCCGCATGGGCCGAGACAGTTTCAAGCCTGGTGCGTGACAGCGGAGGTATTTTCAGTGAACCGTCTTTAAGTACCTTCCCCTCAAGCTTGGGAAAAGAGTTGGGAAAAATTCCAGGCAGGGTATTGCATCCTTCTGGCTGAAGATGTAAGAATAGGGCGGGTTCACTTTAAGGGTTAACCCGCTTGGGCTTTGGATGTGCCGCGCAAATCCACAGACCAGGCGATGCTCTAGACAGATAAATTGTCCTCACGCTTCTAAAGCCCACCGGCCTTGTCATTGACTGCGCTGAAGACGGAAAGAAAGCCTTGTAAATGTTCAGCGCCGATCCGGATAAATACAGCCGCATTTTTATGGACGCGCCGATGCCGGAAATGGACGGTTATGATGCTGCCCGCCGGGTCCGGGAATTGGCCGGGAAAAGGGCCGGAGCGCCCATTGGGGCCATGAGCGCCAACGTTTTCCGGGAAGATATGGACAAATGCCTGCGGGCGGGCATGAACGGCCGCCTGGACAAGCCGCTTAATTTGGGCGAAGTGCTGGATCAGCTGCGCCAATATCTAACCCCTCATGAGTAATTATATGTTAATTCGTAATGATTTGCGCAATATCGCCATTGTGGCCCATGTGGATCACGGCAAAACCACTTTAGTCGACGCCATGCTGTGGCAGAGCGGGGTATTCCGGGAAAACGAGACAGTGGCGGAACGGGTTATGGACAGACTGGATCTGGAAAGAGAAAAAGGCATAACCATCATGGCCAAAAATGTGGCTGTGAGTTACCGCGGAGTAAAATTCAATCTGGTGGATACGCCCGGCCACGCCGACTTTGGCGGGGAAGTGGAACGGGCTTTGAGCATGGTGGACGGGGTGGTGCTGTTGGTGGACGCTTCGGAGGGGCCTTTGCCCCAGACCAGATTTGTCCTCCTGAAGGCCCTGGCTCTCAATCTGCCCCTGATTGCGGTGATTAACAAGATAGACCGGCCGGACCGGCGCGTTGCCCAGGTCCTGGACGAACTCTACAGCCTGCTTATCGACCTGGGCGCCAGCGAGGAACAATTGGAATTCCCGGTAATTTACACTAACGCCAAGGCCGGAATCGCCCTTAATCACCCTGACGAGAACCAGGAAAACGGCTCTCTGGCGCCTCTTTTCCAGGCCATAATTGATCATATCCCCGGCCCTCGCTGCGATCCTCAGGGCGATTTACAGTTTTTGAGCGCCAACCTGGATTATTCGGAATATGTGGGGCGCATTGCCATCGGCAAAATAATCAGCGGCCAGCTGCGGACAGGGCAGAAAGTGGCTTTATACAAAAACGGGGAAAACGCCGGAGTTTACGTTTTACGCCAGATTTATGCCTACCGGGGCATGGAACAGACGGCGGCGGAAGTGGTGGAGGCCGGAGATATCGCCGCCGCGGCGGGAGTGGACGCGGTTTTCATCGGCGATACTCTGACTTCTCCGGATAACCCCCGTCCTTTGCCTCCCTTAAGCGTGGAAGGCCCCACCATGTCCATGACTTTTTCGGTCAACGATTCGCCTCTGGCCGGCAAGGAAGGCAAATTCCTGACTTCGCGTCAGATCAGGGACCGTCTGGAAAAGGAAATCTTGTACAACGTCTCGCTGCGCCTGTCTCCCGGCCCTACGCCTGATTCGGTACTGGTGGCGGCGCGGGGCGAGTTGCAGTTGGCGGTGCTGGTGGAGACCATGCGCCGGGAGGGTTTCGAGCTGTGCTTAAGCCGCCCCCAGGTCATTATGCGCCGGGAACAGGGCGAGGAGCTGGAACCCTGGGAGTTGGCGGTGCTGGATGTGCCGGAGGAAAGTCAGGGCGTGGTCATGGAAAAACTGAGCGGCCGCCGCGGCCGTTTGAGCCGCATGTTCAACCATGGTTCCGGCCGGGTGCGCCTGGAAATGGAAATACCCACCCGCGGCCTGATTGGCTACCGCTCCCAATTTCTGACCGATACCAGAGGGGCGGGACTGATGACCGCTCTGATGTTGGGTTACCGCCCTTACGCCGGGCCGGTGCAGGGAAGGATTAACGGCTCCCTGGTGGCGGATCGCCTCGGGATGTGCAATGCTTACGCCATCTTTCACTTACAGCCGCGGGGACGAATATTTGTGGAGCCGGGCCAGCCCGCCTATCCGGGCCTGATTGTGGGGGAAAACTCCCGTTCCGAAGACATGCTGGTCAATATCAGCAAAGAAAAAAAACTGACCAACGTCCGGGCTTCGGGCAGCGATGAGGCCCTGCGCCTTAGCCCTCCCCGCCGCTTCAGCCTGGAGCAGGCCCTGGAATATATCAAAGATGATGAAATGGTGGAAGTCACCCCCAAGTCCATCCGCCTGCGCAAGAAAAAATAGGGGCAGGGTGAATTAAAGTGAACACGCTCTAAATTGCGAAATTGAAAGACAGGCCATGAATTTGCGCGAACAGCTGGAAAAAGAGGAAGACGCTTATCTCTCCCCCCAGGCCATGCGCTCCCGTCTGAGCCGGGGCCGATCCCTGCCCGAGCCTGAATGCGCCATGCGCCCCGCCTTTCAGCGTGACCGCGACCGCATCCTCTACAGCAAGGCCTTTCGCCGCCTTAAGCACAAGACCCAGGTTTTCCTGGCCCCGGCCGGCGACCACTATCACACCCGCCTCACTCATACCCTGGAGGTGTCTCAAATCGCCCGCAGCATGGCCAGGGCTTTGCGCCTCAACCAGGATCTGGCCGAAGCCATTGCCCTGGGTCACGACTTGGGCCACGCCCCTTTCGGCCATGCCGGAGAGACCACCCTCAATCAGCTGGCTCCCGGAGGTTTTCAGCACTGGCAGCAGTCGCTGCGGGTGGTTGATCATCTGGAGCGCGCGGGCCAGGGCCTCAACCTGACTTATGAAGTGCGTATGGGCATCTGGGGCCATTCCAAAGGCCGCGATCATTTTCTGGATCGGCCCGCCCATATTGACCATCTGACCCTGGAGGCGCAGTTGGTCCGGGCCGCCGACCTGATGGCCTATCTGGCTCACGACGCCGACGACGCGATCCGGGGCGGGGTGCTGACCCCGCGGGATCTGCCGCCCCGGGTGCTGTCTTTCCTGGGTCCCCGCATGAGCCAGCAGATTGGCGGCATGATCCAGAATCTTATCGAAAACACCGCCGCCGCTCTGGCCGCGGGCGGCCGCAATATCACGGTGAGCCAGGAATTAAGCGCTGTCATGATGGAATTCCGGGAATTTCTCTACCGGAAAGTATATGAGAATCAGGAAGTCCATCACAATTTCATCAAGGCCAGCAAGATCTTGCGCGAACTCTATGCCGCCCTTTTGGATGACCGGCATTTTTTCCGCCTTCAGATAGGGGAAATTCCGGCTCAGCCGGGGGAACAGGAGCGGGCGGTCATTGATCATGTGGCCGGCATGACCGATATTTATGCCTTAAATCTCTATCAGAAATATTTTATGCCCCAGCCCTGGGGTAAAATATGAAATAACTTAAGCCGGGCAGCGGCGGGCGCGCTCACAGCCTTGTCCAGCGCTCCGGAACGGGAGAGTCCCCGCGCCTGCTTTCCGTAAACCACCTGGCTGGAGCGCACACCGTTCCCCGTTCTCCGGAAAGCCATGCCGCCCACCAGGAAAACGAACTGTTGGCCACAACATGATGCGCGCACAAGCTCATGAGATGCATGTCGTGCCATGGTTTGCCGGCATGAGCGGGGAAATTGACGACGAGCGCGGGGTGCCCGTTGCGGTCAAAATATTCCTGCGCCCAGCGCGGGTCATCACTGAAAATAAAAAGCGCTAATGAGGTGTTCGCGGCTGCGGCCACCTTGGCCAGGGCCGCCCGGTAATATTCCGGGGGGCATAGCCCATGTGTCTGTTTTATGTGAGGATTACTTTCATAATCGCCGCGCCGGATATGGACGGATACTGATGCCGGCGCCCGGCGAATCATTGCCGCGACATCTTGGGCCCCGGCCGGGAGGGGTGGGAACGAGAAATCCGCCCGAATCGTTTCCCGGATATCCTCAAAGTACTGCTCGTGCTGCCAATAGCCCTCCAGATAGGCAGCCGGTCCGATATCCCGGAATCCGGGCCAATAGGCGTAATGCGGTTCGCGGACAAAGGTATCGGCGTAGGCGGAGGATCTGCGAAAAACCTTACACGCCGCTTTGAGCGGCCAAGGAAGGGAACGCCATTTAAGCCGGTCGGTCTCGGCTGCCGTGGCAACGGGCAAATCAAGGGAAAAAGCATCCAGCATATACCGCCGGGAGGGGGTACCGGTCTCCTGATTTTCGAACCAGGAGGAATCCCGTTGCAAAAAAACGCCGTTTCGCAGGGCAAGCGCCCGCCCGGCGGCGTACTGGAACATCTGGTTGCCCAGGCCGCACATAATATTGGTGATGATGGTCATACTTCACATGCGAATGCGATGTTGCGCCGTATCGCTCAAAAGTTGCTTGTTATGAATTTCTCATCCCTTCAAGCCAAAGCGGCGATCTGTTTTACTTCCGCCAGCGGCAGGCCGGTAAGCCGGGCAACTGTTTCCGCGGGTATGTTTTCACGTAAAGCATTGGCGGCCACTTCCTGTATTCCTTCCAGCTTTCCTTCCAGCCG
>JAIRYI010000003.1 GCA_031267815.1 Desulfarculales bacterium
TTTTTGGGAGTTGTTCCCCGCGATAACTCGCCTGGGGCGCATCAACTTCAAGGTTTCAGTGGATGCGCCCCAGGCTGGCCCCTCGAATGTCACCGGCATCCGGCTCTGATGAGGCATGACCGTCATGAAAAACAATCTGCAGATAGCGATCTTAATTGAAAATATGTTTAATGAAGCCGACCAGAAAGGCCGGGTGCGAGCGTTTTTGTATAGCCAAAATGCACACCAGGATGAGAAAAAAAGAGAAGTCATTTCATAAATGACTTCTAACGCCGGACATAGTGTCCGGTGCGCCGCTTGCAGCGGCGGGAACGAACCCAAAAGTTGAAATTTGGGGCTTGTTCCCCGAGGCGGCGCTGACGGGCGGCATCACCGGCTCCCTCTCTCCCTTTCGCAATCTGATTTGCTTGCCGGCACGGATTGTTACTATCGCATTTTAATGCTATAATAGATGACATGGATCTGAACCAATACATCCAACTGCAAGAAGCTTTTAAAATAATGGGCTATAACAGCCCCACCACACTGCAAGCTATGGCCAGGGCGGGAGACATCCCCGGCGTGCTTAAAATAGGCCGTGACTGGTGGTTGCCGCGCTCCTGGGTCTCGGAATATACCCACCTTGCAGCTTCCGCCGCCAAGGGCGGACGCCCTCGCGGATATAAGATGAAAGTCTTTAAAGAATAGATAAAATTGCCATGGGGCGGGTCCTCCGAGTTTTAAGGACAAGGAGGTGATGCCTATGGTTGAACAGTTCCTTGTGGACGTTCTGGCCGCTGTTGTGGCCGGTGTCCTGGTGGCGCTTATTTTTCGCTATTTTTTAGGGAGTTAAATAAACTGCCTCTGTAGGAACTGCGATCCTACAGAGGCACAAAAATCTTTTCACTCAACCGGAGGACTTGCCCCACCTTTTCTAGTTTATGTTTTTATTTAAGCTTCGTCAAGCGTCTTAAGCTTGAAGCATACTAAATTTTTCCGGAGGCAAGTTTTTACTTGACAGTATAGTATCTAAACACTATAATATAAGTAACAGTACTGATGATGCCCCCTGCCCTACTCCGATAAGCTGAAAGGTAAAAATATGAAGTGTTACGCACATCCTGATAAAGATGCAGTGGGTAACATCCCCGGCGGCTCTTTACGTCAGTCCCGCTCAAGATATTAAAATACATGTCCCTATTGAATAAAAAGTTTAACAGAGGTTTAATTTGAGCGAACTCCTGCTGCCGGGCAAATTAAAAAATCCGGAACCGGTTCTGGAGGCTTTGGAAGCGGAAGTGGCCGCTCTGGCCCGGCTTAAAGACAAAAAAGGTCTGGTTTTGGTGGCGGACGGGAGCAGAAATCAGCGAACTCTCCTGGCCCAAGCGGCCAGATGCGCTGGCTTTGACCAGATAATCCGGGTGGAAAACGGAATCAAGGCCATTGAAACCCTCTATGCGCAGCAGGTGGATATGGTGCTTTCCGACTGGGAAACCGAGGGCTGGACCGGGGTACAGATCCTGGACTGGGTGCGATCCCAGCCGGAGAAGGCTCATCTGTTCTTTGTGCTGGCCGCCAACCCGGAACAGGAACGGATGGTTGCCCAGGTAGCTGAGGAACGCCATGATTTGTTTGTCAGCAAACCGTTCGGTATGAATATCCTGCGGGACCGTCTGCCTGGGATAATCGAGCGGCGCTTGGTATTTGCTTTTGCCCGGCAGCGGGAATTAAGAGGTCTCCTGCGGCCGGCGCTGGAGCATTGCCTCCTGGCTGTGAATAATAATCCCCATAAACTTTGGCCTTATTTCAGCCTGGGCGGCCTGTTGGGCCGGCACGGCATTTTTGAGGATTCCGCCCGTTGCTATCAGAGGATACAAGAGCTTGACCGTAAGGCCCTGGCCGCTCCTTTGGAACTGGCCCGGCTCAAAGACCTGGCCGGCAATATCCAGGGAGCTCAGGGAGCTTACAGCCAGTTGATCAAGAACCATCCCTGGTTTTTAAAATCTTATGACGCCCTGGGGAATTCTCTGCTCAAAGAAGGTAAGAAGGAGCAGGCTCAGGCCGTTCTGGAACGGGCCGTAAACTGGGGAGGCAGCCAGCATGCCCCCCGCTTGCATAAACTGGCCCTTTTATATCTCGAAAACCGCCAGGACGACAAGGCCCTGCCCTTGTTGCTGAAATCAGTGCATCTGCGCCCCTGGGAGCAAGGCGGGCGCAAACACCGGCAATTGGCCGGCATTTACATGGAGCGGGGACAATGGGAGACGGCGGAAAATCACGCCCGCCAGAGCTTGGAGTTCAGCCTGGAAATTCATGACAGCCAGACCGGCTGGGAAGCGCTGAAACTGTGGGGAGTTATCCAGTTGCGGCAAGGGCGCGGCGATACGGTTGTGCATACCTGGTCTCTGGCCTTTGATCCCGGTTTGTGGCCGCAAGGCCTGCCGCCTTCCTCTCCCCGCGCCCTGGCGGGTGAATTGGCCCGTCTGGCCCGGCAGGAAAAATTAGACTCTCTGGCCCGGCATTATTATAATCTGGCCCAGAGCCTGGAGGGCAAAGGAGAAAACCGGTGGCGGGAAGAAATGGGGCGGCAACTGGCCGCTTTGGCGGAACAGGGTCTGCGTCTGGTGCGGGACGACCGTCTGGACGAAGCTGAGGCCATCTACCGGCAAGGCCTGGCTTTAGATCCGCTTTCCGCCCGGCTGTGCTTCAATCTGGCCAAAGTCTGCTACCGCCAGGGCAGGCGCGCGCAATGGCTCCGCTATCTGCGGGCGGCGGAACGCCTTGGGACTGACGATGAGGAATTGATCCGTGAAATAAAACGTTTCCATGATCAGTTAAGCTATTTAGAATTATAAGCTGATCACGCCGGAGGCAAGGGGAAGGCGCTTCCCTTTCCGCCGGCGGAAAGGGACGCGGCAAAGGCTGGGGAGGGAATTACTTGGCTTCTATTTGGGCCAGCAGGTCATCATAGAATTTACAAGCTTCATCATTGTTGGTAATCTGAGTGGCTTTCATCATTTCCTGAGTAACGGCGGTGGCCTTCTGCGGGTCTTGTTGAGCGAGCGCGGTCAGCTTGGTCTGCACTTCCTGAGCTTTGGCCAGAAGCTCTTCCTGGGTGCAGGCCGCGCCGGCCCAAGAAGCCATACCGAAAAGCATCAGCGAAACCGCCAGAACAACCTTGTTAACAAAGCGCATGGGTAGGATCCTCCTTATAAAATAAGTATAAATATTTCGGCCGGAACGCCTTTGTTCCGGTTGACTCAAGATGGGAGAATCTTACATTTTCCTCAAGTTAAGCGCAAGCGTTAAGGAAAAAAGACGCGAAAAATATTTGCCCTCGCCTCATTTGGGCGGAGAGCAAAATCCGGCTGGGCAGGCGCATTGATTGCGCCCAATCCGCGGCTGAAAAAGTCGCGGCAAGCGCATCTCAGCCATTCAGCCGGGCTAGGGCGCGTTTTTGCTGAATACCATCGTTTTTGAGGTCATCGTTTGGACGGTCTCGCCTTTCTGGTTTTTTGTTTCCACAAGCCATGTGACAATAGCTCGGTCCTGTTTGGTTTGGGAAATATGTATTTGCTGTACTTCCGTTGTCACCTGGAGTTCATCTCCAGGGCGGACCGGCCTCAGCCATGTTAAATCCGCGCCGACGCCGATGACGCCGCAGTCGAGCGGTACACTCGATACAAGGAGACGCATGGTGACAGCGGCGGTTTGCCAACCGCTGGCGGAATGGCCCCGGAAAAATAATTTTTCAGACTTTTCCGGATCTGTGTGGAAAGGTTGCGGGTCATATTCAGAAGCGAAACTGATGATCTCTTTTTTGTCCAACAGATACCTTCCACTGTCGAATCTCTTCCCAATATAAAGATCTTCAAGAAATAAATTCTGACTCATTGCAATACGCTCCCTGTATATGGAATTATTGGAAGTTATTTCATAAAACCGGCCGGCCTCCGGGCCGGGCGGCCGGTTCTCTGTTTTGTATACGGGCGACAGCCGCCATCACCTCGCGCAGGGCTTCAGGGTCATCTTCATGCTCCGCGTGCCGGCGAAGAGTTCTCAAAGCTTCGCTTCCGCCGATTTTGCCAAGTCCCCAGGCGGCGTGGCCCCGGACAAAAGGCCGTTCATGGGTCAGGGCCTGGCACAGAGCCGGCACAGCTTCGGCGCTGCCGCTGTTGCCGAGGGCCACGGCCGCGTTGCGCTGGAAATAGGCCGGATTTTTTAGGTAATTGTAGGCCACCGGCCGCAGACAGGTTTCGTAGTAATCGCCTTCCATGGCAAGGGTGGCGGACAGGCTGAAGCGCGCGGCCAGATCGGTGAGAAAACTGTCGTTCAGAAGGCGCGCCTTGAGCCGCGCCTGATTGCGGGGGCAGACTTCCTGACAGATATCGCAGCCATGCACCTGCAGAGCAAAGTGTTCCCGGATATCTTCCGGGATATAGTCGCTCATGCCGGGAATTTTTTGATTGCGGAAAAAGGCGTTGCCGGCCAGACAGCGGCGCGGGTTTACCCGAAACGGCTCGTATATGGCTTTGGTGGGGCAGGCTTGCAGGCACCGCGAGCAGCCGGGAGGACATTTACAGTCCATGCTCGGCTCGTCGTAGTCCAGTTCCCGGTCCACGGCCAGCGCGCTGAGCATAACAAAAGAACCGATGCCGTCGGCATAGGAAAAAGAATTTTTGCCGTAATTCACTACCCCGGCCTTGGCTCCGGCCAGCCGTTCCGGGATGAATACGCCGCTCACAAGATCGCAGCCGTTGTCGGCGAGAAATTTTTTTATCAGGGCAAGGCGGGCGCCGTTTATATGATGGGGCGGAGCCGTATAACAGCGGGCCAGATAGACCCGACCGAAATGTTTACACAGGTCATCGGGAAAAGCCGATTGCGCGTAATCCCATACAAGGACGATGATTGACTTGGCCTCGGGACGTGTTTTCCTGATAAGGGGGAGATCGAAAAAAGAGGGATTATTCATGGTCAGAAAAGAATAATTGTCCGTTCCCCGCCGGTACACCTCCTGGACCCACTCCTCAAAATCCTGGGCCGGAGCAACGCCCGCTTTGGCATAGCCCTGGTTCAGGGCGTATTGTTTAATGCGTTGGGTCAGTGTCGCCATGGAAATCTCCTTGTCCGGGATTTATATGATGTATATACACTATACCAGAGTCATTTCATAAATCAACTCCCGGACGGTTTATCAAATGGCTTCCAACATGCCATGGAGGCCAAGCGGCTTTATTGTGATTATAATATTGTCGGAAACATTGCATAAACGGCTTTCAGGCTCAGGCTTCATTTTGAAGCGTTACAGCGTACTACGGCGATGATAACTCAAGGAGAGTTAACTTATATGCCAACAAACAAAAAATTATCTGAAATCTCTTGTGTTTGTATCAACTTGCGGCGACTTGCCCAGAAAGTGACGGATTTTTATGACCGCGCCCTCAGGCCTGTTGGCATAACCACCAATCAATATTTTTTACTGGCCAGCATCAGACAGATGGAGGGCTGCGGGAGCGGTGAGCTTGCTCAGCGGGCCGGGCTGGAAAAAAGCACGTTGGTCCGGACGTTGCAACCGCTGCTCCGCGAGGGGCTTATTGTTGACAAGTCTCCGCCCAAAGCCAGGAAACGGCAATTATATTTGACCGTTTCCGGGAAAGAGGTTTTTAGGGAAGCTTTGCCTCTGTGGCGCAGGGCGCAGGATGAAATAGGTGTGAAATTGGGCAGAAGCCATGACGAACTCATGGAGTTTTTTAACCATATAAGCCTGAGAGACTAAAATTTAGAAGGCGCCTTTATTTTCTCCTTGACAAAAAAGCGGCCGCTTAATATACTTTAATAAGAAGGTACCTTGCGGAAGGCAGGGAAACCCGCAGTTAGCGCCCGATCTAAGTTTTCCCGTCTCTTCGCGGCTTTTGCCGGACTTGGGCTTCAGATGTGAAAACTTCAACTTTCCCCTTGGAATCGGAAGGAGATGATAATGGAAACCGGTAAGGAAACAATTTCTGATATGGCAAACATGGAAGCTGACAGCCGGGCAGATGCTGATTCCGTAAATAATGAAACGCTGGCCGTGCTGTTTCACCGGGCCTGCAAATTCATGATGCGCGCGCATCACCGCCAGGGATATGTTGAACACGCGCAAATGCGCCTGCTCGCCATTGTTCAGCGCAACGCGCCCATGAATCAGCGGGAACTGCTGGAGATGCTGCATGTCAGATCCGCTTCCTTAAGCGAGCTTCTGGAAAAACTGGAACGGCGGAATTTTATCAGCCGCGGCTATGATCAGAGAGATAAGCGCCATGTCATCATAACCCTCACCGAGCAAGGCGCCGCCGCCGCAACGGCCGGCGCGGCGGCGGGGAAGCAAAGCTTTGACGCAATTTTTGCCGCGCTTTCCCAAAGTGAACGCCGGCAATTGGCCGGGCTTTTGGAAAAAATCATTGTCTCGATGGAGCGGCAGGTTGCCTGCCATCATTCCTCTCACGATTATGAAGGCGAGCGCGGACAAGGCCACAGTCATCAGCATGGGCACGGACGGCACAGGCCGGGCGATCCGGGCGGTGAAGTTCCTTCGGGCCGGCACGGGCCGGGCAGGAAGAGGAGAGGCCGCAATGACGCCTAATCAGTTGCAGGGAAAAACTACCAGTGACTATCAAAAACAGTTTCTCGATATTATGAAAGGGAAGGGACGCCGCGCCACCAGACAGCGATTATCCATAGTCGGGATACTTTATGCCACGCGCGGGCACCCTACCGTTGAAGAATTGCATGACGAACTGAAAAAGAGCATGCCTGGCATAAGCCGGGCGACTGTCTACCGCACGGTGAAATTACTGAAGGATGCGGGCCTTGTTATGGAGCTTCACGGTGATGAAGGAATGATTCGCATTGAAGCCGTGAGTTTACCCAAGCATCATGATCATCTCATCTGCCGGCAATGCGGCGCGGTTATGGAAATACGCAGCCCGCAACTGGAAAAGGCGCAGTCTGAACTGGCGCGGGAGTGGGGTTTTTTTCCTGAAGAGCAGAGCCATTGCATCTATGGCCTGTGTTCGTCCTGTCACACCGGCCAAGGCGGGGCCGTCGAGCCGCAATTTACTGAGGGAACATCATTTCCGGATTTACTCCGCCGGTAAAGGCCAGCACATCGCCGAACACAAAAGATCCAGACACCGCGAACACCACATTTAACAGTTTGCCGCGTCTGTCCATAGCGTCAATGCCGCAGCCTTTTTTATTTCCGCGCAGCTTGTCCACCAGGCCGGCCGGCATGAAAAGCGCAAGAACGGTGATGATGGCGGTGCTGACATTAAAGTCCCGCGCATATAGCCTGACAGAGATCCGGTAAATATCCCAACATTCGTGAGGCTGCGGCCAAGCTCACTGAACATTAAACATTATCATTGCTCTCTTTCAACAGACGGCGCCAAACTCCATTTGCGCGGAGGCAGCCATTCACGCAATACCCGCTCAATTTCCTTTATTTCCAATGGCTTGGAAAGAAAATCATTCATTCCGTTTTCCAAAAACATATTGCGCACATCGCCCACCACATTGGCGGTGAGGGCCACAATGGGAATGTTCCTGTACTTTTCGCCCGGCAGAGCGCGGATCAGCTTGGTGGCGTCCACTCCGTCCACCTCAGGCATCATATGATCCATGAGAATGAGATCATAATCATTTTTCTTCACCATCTCCACAGCTTCCGGCCCGGATAAAGCCACGCTCACTTCCCCGCCGTAGGCGTGCAGCATTTTCTGCGTGATCACCAGGTTGATTTTGATATCATCTACGGCCAGAAGACGCGCGCCGTGCAAACGCAAAGACAATCCCTCCCGTTGGGCCTCCTCCTCATAGCCGCTCACCTCGCCGCCCAGCAACCGCGCCACCACAAGGCTGGTGAGAGGGTTACATACCAATTCCACCGGGGAGGGCAGTTTGGGGTTATCTATGGTATGCGAGGAAACGGCAATCAGGCGCCTGCCGGGGCGGACGGCCCGGAGCATCTGTGCATAGGCGGCAAGGTCAAAAAACACATGAGTATATTCCGCGCTCAGTTCTTCCGGAGTTTTCAGACAGGCGCAGTTCCCTCCCAGGCGGAAAATTTTTTCGCTGAGAATGCGCGCCTTTTCGCTGTCGGCAAACCACACCGCCGCCTGAAGAGGTTTGCGCAACCGTTTGATGGCGGGGTGATGCTGTTCAATTTGCTGGGCCACCTTAAAGGAGAAACAGGAGCCTTGTCCGTATACGCTTTTCACCTGGATTTCTCCGTCCATCAACTCCACCAACTGTTTGGAAATGGCCAGCCCCAGGCCCGTGCCTTCAATACCCCGGTTTTTGCGCGTATCGAGCTGGGAAAAGTTGCCGAAGAGGAGAGGAATATCTTCATTACGTATGCCTATGCCAGTGTCGGTTACTGAGATTTTCAGCCAATATTTGCCGGAAGAGGCAGCCGGTTCAGCGCTAATCTTAAAAATTATGTGCCCTTCCCTGGTGAATTTCACGGCGTTAGTCAGCAGGTTAACCGCAATCTGCTTAACCCTGGTCATATCCCCGATCATTTCCATGGGCATTTTCGGATCATCGTCCACAATGAGATCGATGGGCTTATCTCCGATCCTTACATGGATCATGGTCACAATATCATTGATCAGCGAGTGCGTTTTATACTTTTCCGGCATAAGGTTTACCGCGCCGGCTTCAACTTTGGATAAATCGAGAATGTCATTGATAATGGAAAGGAGGCTGGAGGCGGCGCTTTTGATGCTTCTTAAATATTCCAGCACAGATTGGTCCGGGAAATCGCGCAAAGCAAGATCGGTCATACCCAGCACGGCGTTCATAGGGGTGCGGATCTCATGGCTCATGTTGGCCAGGAATTCCGACTTGGCGCGATTGGCCAGTTCCGAGGCTTCCAGCCGGCGCTGCTCGGTAATATCGGTATAAAAACCTTCCAGGAGGTGAGGAGTGCCGTCGGATTTGTTTTCCACCACCCGGCTGCGTTCCCATATCCATTTCACGGTGCCGTCTTTCATAACCATGCGGAAGGTGGTTTCCAGCGGCAGGCCAACCGAAAGCGTCTTGGCGTTCAGGCTTTCCAGATTATCTACATCGTCAGGATGCACCATGTCAAAAAATTTTACAGAGTTATTGCCCATCAATTCTTCCGGCGTATAGCCGACCAGGTTATAGCATCCTTCGCTGACAAAGGTGAAAGTAAATTCCGGCGGGTCATTCAGGCACTGATATAACATGCCCGGCAGATTGCTCATCAGGGTTTCCATGCGCCGCGTAAGCAGTCTTCGTTCAGCGCTTTCCATGGCCAAAGCGACAAAATCCGCCAGTGAGGAGGCAAAATTCTGCTCTTCCATGGTCCATTCCCGCCATGCCGGAAATTCCGGACAGCGATCCTGCTCAATACAGATCACGCCCACCAAATTTCCGCCAATGCGGATGGGCGCGTCCAGCAAAGAGCATATATCAGGGCCGTAGGCTTCCTGCAGATTGGGCAGCACTGTCGTGGTCAGCGCGTCATTTATCACGATAAGCCGTTCACTTAAAAGCAGTTCCACATATTGCGGGCGCGAGTCCAAAGGAAAGTCATCCTGCACTGTGTTCAAATCGGTCATCCTGTCATAACTGGCAATGTTCCTGAGCATCATGGCGTTGTCAATCACCCGCCATATTCCGACCCGGTGGGTATTAAGGGCATGGCAACCTTCGCGAGCCACCACGTTGGCCGCGTCCGCCAGTATCCCTGAAGCAAGCGCTGAAGTCTTACTGATTTTCGCAAGCGCTCCGCTTAAACGGTTTGCGTATTCAGTATCTTGCTTGATCATCGTATTATCCTCTTCCAATTCGTCTGTGATCTCCTGTTTATATCAAACTTTAATTCCATAGGCTCAAAATTGCCGCAACCGCGGTCAGCAGCCTGACTTAATCAACCTAGATCTCATTTCATAAATCACCTGGGAGGTGATTTATGAGGATCACATCGCCCAAAAACTGAAGTTTTGGGCTCGTCCCCGCCGCTATGGCGGCAAACGCCGGACATGCTGTCCGGCGTCTTCTATAATTTTATCGCGCATTTTTTTATTGTCATGCCCCTTCAATGCTGGGGCATCAAGGGAAACAGGGGCGGGTTTTTCCGCCAAGGTTCAAAAAAACTTCCCTTGCCCAAAACTGTATGGTAGCATAAAAATGATCCTTGACAAATCGACCTTTGACGGTACCCAGGAGGAAATACAGGCCAGTTATCCAGCGGCCACGCCTCCTCCCAGTTGAAGTTGGGCTATCTTGGCAAAGTTGAGCATCACAGCGGCCTGGCCCAGCATGAGCGGGCCGGACCGCTTGGCCGCCGTCAAGGCGGTAATTCTCTATCCGGCCTTGGGCAGCCCCGCTCTGGTGGAGGACGGAGGAAGCCTGGATGTAATTATCCTGGCCCATCATGACCCGGAACTTAAGGACAAAAACAAAGATAAAATACCATGTTGGTAAGTCCGGTAGTAAAGTTAAGTTTTTAAGGGAATTTAACATTAAGAAAGGAAGCTACCAACATGGCAAAGAAAATTATAGCACATTGGCAGCAGATTGTGGA
>JAIRYI010000008.1 GCA_031267815.1 Desulfarculales bacterium
CAGGGAAGCCAAAGATCTGATGAACCGCCTGGTGGAAGATAAATTGGAGGGAATTGAAACCAGGCAGGTTGTCGTCAGCGGTTATGTGCCGGATGAGATCATGAAACAATTGGAAAGCAGCGGGGCGGACATGGTGGTTATGGGCACCAACGGGCGCCGGGGTTTGAACCGCCTGCTTTTAGGTTCAGTGGCGGAGAGCATCATCAAAACATCCACCGTGCCGGTAATGATTGTAAGACCGGGGACAGCCCCGGCGTCAGGAAGCCGCTGACAATGGAAAACAGGATTTGCCCCTGGGCGGAAAAAACAGATCTGGAAAGAAATTACCATGATAAAGAATGGGGCGTGCCTTGCCGCAATGACGCCAAACAATTTGAATTCATAGTTCTGGAGGCAGCCCAGGCCGGCCTTTCCTGGCACACAATTTTGCAAAAACGGGCTGGCTATCAAGCGGCTTTCGCCGGCTTTGACCCAGACAAAGTAGCGGCTTTTGGAGACCGGGAAGAAGAGGAACTCATGCAAAATCCAGGCATTGTCCGCAACCGCCTCAAAATAAAGGCCGCCATCGGCAATGCCCGCGTTTTTCTGCGGGTGGGGGAAAAATACGGAAGCTTCAGCGATTATCTGTGGGCTTTTGTGGATAATAAGCCGCTGGTCAATGCCTGGCGCCGGTTAGAGGAAATCCCGGCGCAAAACCCCCTTTCCCAAAAAATATGCAAAGATTTAAAGCAAAAAGGGTTCAAATTTCTGGGGCCAATAGTGGTTTATTCCCACCTCCAGGCCATGGGTCTGATAAACGATCATCTCGTAAGCTGTTTTCGCTATCAGGAAATAAACGGCGAACGCCACCCATGACATGGTTCCATGGAGACGCCCGAGAGGCCTCCCTTCATTCTATTTGCCGGTCCAGGCTGCGATAGGAAATGGCTTCGGAAATATGAGCCGGGCCTATATCCGCCTGCCCGTCCAGATCGGCAATGGTGCGGGCCAGCTTGAGGATGCGGCTGTAGGCGCGGGCGGAGAGATTCAAGCGCCGCATGGCCAGTTCCAGAAGTTTGAGGGAAGAATCATTTAAGGCGCAAAACCGCCTGGTCTGGGAGGCATTCATCTGGGAATTGCGAAACAGGGCGAAAGGGCGCAACCGCTTTTCTTGGATAGAGCGGGCTTTTACCACCTGTTCGCGGACGGTCCGGGAAGAAATTCCGTCCGTCTGTCCGGCCAGATGGCTGAAAGGCACTGCCGGCACCTGCACCTGCAAATCTATCCGATCCAAAAGAGGTCCGGATACCCGGGTCAGATAGGCGCGCACCTGCTGGGGAGTGCAGGCGCAGGGCTTCTGATTGGAACCAAAATAACCGCAGGGGCAGGGATTCATGGCCGCCACCAGCATGAAGTCGGCCGGAAAATCCAGGCTGGCCGCGGCTCTGGTAACAGTCAGTCTTCCGCCTTCCAGAGGCTGGCGCAATGCTTCCAAAGCCGCCCGCTTGAATTCGGGCAGCTCATCCAGAAACAATACTCCATGATGAGCCTGGCTTATTTCTCCGGGCCGGGGAATGGTTCCGCCTCCGGCCAGCCCGGCGTCACTGATAGTGTGGTGAGGTGAACGGAAAGGCCTCTGGGTAAGGAGAGGCTGATCCGGAGGCAGAATTCCGGCCACGCTGGCTACCTGGGTCACTTCCAGAGCCTCAGCCAGGGTGAGGGGAGGCAGAATACCGGGCAGGCGCTGGGCCAGCATGGTCTTGCCGCTGCCCGGCGGACCCACCATAAGCAGATTATGACCTCCGGCGGCGGCAATGGTCAGAGCCCTTTTGGCCTGTTCCTGGCCGCGGACGTCGGCCAGATCCAGGCCGGGATGATTCAAGCCGGCCTGGATAGCCGCCATATCCGCCTTGACCTCCGGCAGAGGTTTTACCTTGTTCAGATGCTCCAACACCTGGAGCAGATGCCCGGCGGCCAGCACTGAAATATTTTCCGCCATGGCCGCTTCCTGGGCATTTGTCTCCGGCACCAGCAAATGAGAAAATTTGTTTTGCCCGGCAGCCACCGCCATGGTCAGACAGCCCCGCACCGGGCGGATAGCCCCGTCCAGGGCCAGTTCGCCCACCACAGCCAGATTGTCCAGGGCGCAAGGGTCCAACGCCCCGGAAGCGGCCAGGATGCCCAAAGCTATGGGCAGATCAAAGGCAGCCCCTTCCTTGCGCATATCCGCCGGGGCCAGATTCACGGTAATACGGCTGACCGGCATGGCAAAGCCGCTGTTGATGAGGGCCGAGCGCACTCTCTCTTTGGATTCCCGCACCGCTCCATCGGGCAAGCCCACCGTGCTGAACATGGGCAGGCCGGGAGATAAGTCCACCTCTACCTGGACTTTAAACGCTTTGACGCCTAAAATGGCAAAGGAGCTTACCTTGGCCAGCATGTGCTTCTCCGGGGCCGCGGTAAATTCAAGCGCCCGCGGCCTTTAAGGACGATATGAAATGAATTCTAATAATCGCAGCGCACAAGCAAGGCGTCTCCCTGCGCTCCGCCGCTGCAGATGGCGGCAATGCCATAAGTTATTTGGCGCCGTCGCATTTCATAAACCAGATTTATGATTACCCGGGCGCCGCTGGCTCCAATGGGGTGGCCGTAGGCCACAGCTCCGCCGTTGACATTGACTTTATTCATATCGCATCCGATGATCTTGCCGCTGACCAAAGGCACGGCGGCAAAGGCCTCATTAATCTCTATGAGGCCGATTTCGTCAATTTTCATATTAAAACGTTTGAGGAGTTTATTAATGGCCTCCCCCGGCGCACTGGCAATGCGCACCGGATCTTCGGTGATCATGGCGGAACCCATGATCGCGGCCAGGGGTTTTATCTGTCTTTCCGCCGCGACCCGCTCGCTTAAAAGCACAATGGCGCTGCCGCCGTCGTTGGTGGAAGGGGCGTTGCCGGCTGTGACTGTGTTGTCAGGATCAAATATGGGAGCCATTTTGCCCAAAATTTCCGTGCTGAGACCGGGGCGGGGGCCTTCATCTCTGTCAACGGTAACTTCGCCTTTTTTATCGGAAATGCTTAGCAGGGCCACCTCATCCTCAACCCGGCCGCTGTTTATGGCCTCCAAGGCTCTGTTCTGGCTGCGTAAAGCCCACTCATCCTGAGCCTGGCGGGAAATGCCGTATTCTTTGGCCAGAGTTCCCCCGTGCGCGGCCATATGGCGGTCATAGACCGCGCACCAAAGGCCGTCATGCACCATAAGGTCGATCATCTGAGCATTAAACATGCGCGCCCCCCAGCGCAGGCCGGGACTGGCATACGGGGCATTGCTCATGCTCTCCATGCCGCCGGCGATAACCGCTTCCACATCTCCGGAACGGATCATCTGGTCCGCGCCGGTCACTGCCCGGAAACTGGAGGCGCACACCTTGTTCAAAGTTTCTGAAGGCAGAGATACAGGCAATCCGGCCTTGAGAGTGGCCTGGCGGGAAGGTATCTGGCCGCAACCGGCCTGCAACACCTGTCCTATTATGGCCAGGTCAAATATTTCACCGGGGAGAGCGGAACGGCGCACCGCTTCCCTGATGGCGGCAGCTCCCAATTCCACCGCGGGAAGACTTTTTAAAACTCCTCCGAATCTGCCGAAAGGGGTACGGGCGGCACTTGCTATTACCGTCATTCTATGCTCCTTGATTTAGTCTTAATAAAAATAATGGGCCTGTTTTTTATCAGTAATATGGCATATAATTTACCACATACTTGAGTAGTTCCAAGAGTTGTTTTGCTCCGCCGCCCGGCCTTCCGGCCCGTCCGGGCGCCAAGACTGCCCGCTTTGGGGCTTTGTGTGCATAATGCCGGGGAGGAAAGGCTTTGGACATGCAAATTGGCGTTCTGGCTGACACCCATCTCCATTCCTGGCCTGTGGCCCTGCTGGCCCAGGTAAAGGAATTATTTGCCCAGGCGGAGCTTATTTTGCATGCCGGTGATATTATTAATATGTCTGTTCTGGAAGAGTTGCCGGGGCCGGTAGCGGCGGTGGCGGGCAACAGCGATGGTCCTTGGGTCAGATCGGCCCTGCCCTTGAGCAGAATTGTGGAAGCGAAAGGGTTCAGAATAGGACTTATTCACGGTTACGGTCCGCCGGGGGAAACGCCGGCGCGGGCGCGTTCTTATTTTGCGGACAGCCGAGTGGACGCTGTTGTCTTTGGGCACAGCCATATGGCTATGGCGGAAACGGTGGGGGGCGTACTTATGTTCAATCCCGGATCTTTGAGCAGCCCGCGCGACGGAATTTCCAGTCTGGGGCGGTTATATCTGGATAAGGGAATTAAAGCGGAAATTATAAGGCTGTAACCGTACTATGGACCAATTATGGGCGCCTTGGCGCATGGCTTATGTGAGTCAGGATCATGATCAGCGGGACAGTGAATGTATCTTCTGCCATGCCGCCCGCCATCCCGAGCGGGCCGGATTGCAGGTGGTGCGCGTCAATGAGTATAGCATTGTCTTAATGAATAAATATCCTTACAGCAACGGACACATGATGGTGGCGCCCAAACGGCATGTCAAAGAAGTGTTTGCCCTGAACCGGGAGGAACGCCTGGAACTCATGGATATGCTGGCCGTGGGCTGCCAGGCGCTGGAACAGACCCTGGCCGCTCAAGGAATTAACGCCGGATTCAATCTGGGCAAGGCGGCCGGGGCCGGAGTGCCGGGACATATTCACCTGCACATAGTGCCCCGCTGGGCCAATGATGTGAATTTTATGACTGCCCTGGCAGACTTGCGGGTGATTCCTGAACATTTGGAAACAACTTATCAAAAATTGAAAGATGCGTTCACCCGGCTTTTAAAGAAAAGAAATGAAGGCCTATTTTGAAAAATTAGTCTTTGATCTTTAAGTTCTAACTTTGCGTTTAAGAGGAGTTATTTATGAGCGGTCATAAAAAAACATTTATCCTGCATTATATAAAAATATTCATCCTGGCCCTTCTGGCTCTGGCGGCGATTGTGCTGGCGGTGCAAAATCAGACCTTTCTGGCTCAGGAAATCAGTTTTAAACTCAACCTGTATTTCTGGGAAGGACTCAGTGTTCCTTATCCTCTTTATATGATTATCCTGCTGGTTTTTCTCCTGGGTGTTTTGCTGACCAGTCTGGCAGGAATCGGCAATCGCTTTTATCTGCGGGGCCAGCTTAAAGAGGCTGTACGCAAAAACGAAGAGGCGGAGAAGGAAATTTTGAGCTTGCGCGGTTTATCTTTGCGGAACTCTGGCCATGGAGAGGGCCGGGGCGAACTGATTTAACGGATGGATCCGCCTTCAGCGGCCCTGACCGGGGCAGGCTTGCTGCTTCTGGGAATAGGTATTGCCCTGGCCCAGCTCGTCCGCACCCGCCGGCGCCGGGGCATATCTTTCAAGAAAGCCGGCGCCGCCGTTTTCCTTCCCCAGGATATGATCCTGAAGGCCAAAGAACAAAATGAACGGTTGCGGGAGTTTATCGACGGCCTGCGCATAACCCAGGCCAGCGCGGAATATTATCATGACCTGGGAGATTCCCTGCGCCAGAAAGGCGAACTGGAAAGCGCGATTCTGCTTCGTCAGCACATGATGGACCATCCGGCTTTATCCGAAGAGGAGAAAAAAAAAGCCTGGTTTGCCTTGGGGCTTGATTACCGGCAGAGCGGAATGCTCAATAAAGCGGCTGAGACTTTCGGCGCCCTTTTACAGGCGGATCCCAATCATGCCGACGCCGGGCGTAACCTGGTTTATCTTTATGAAGAACTGCAGGAATGGGATCAGGCCATTCTTGCCCGCAAACGGGTGGATAAAATCCTGAATAAATCCAGCCCGGCCATTTTGGCCCATTACCAAACCGAACTGGGCAAAAAACTGGCTGCCGGCAATCCCGTCCTGGCGGAACAAAATTTCGGTCAGGCAATAAAAACCCACCGGCAGTGTCTGGACGCCTACCTGCATCTGGGAGACTTGTATCTGGATAGCCGCATGACCGGCAAGGCCTTTGAAATCTGGTCTCTGGCCGCGGCCGTAGCTCCGGCTTATGCTCATCTGATTATTTCCCGTCTGCGCCGGATAGCCTTCAATGACCGGGCCATGGAAGAAGCCGTCGCGAAAATATTCCCCGCCGTCAACGATCTGCATCCCTTGCCGTTATTGGAACTGAGCAAATGGTATCTGAGCCGGGAGAAAGATTACAAGGCCATGACTTTGCTCAATCTGGCTTTGGAAAAAGCTCCCGGCTTCCTGGCCGCCCACGACCTGCGCGGCCAGATCCTGGTTAAACAGAATCATAACACCCCTCTGTATGGCGATTATCAAAAACTTCTTAATCAGATTAAAGACAAGACTTCCACTGGCTACCGGTGCCGTCATTGCGGCTTCACTTCTTACAGCCTGAGCTGGCAATGCCCCCGCTGCCGCCACTGGGACAGCATAGATGCGCTGACTGCCTGATCCGAGGCCGGTTGCATAGCGAAAATATTTTTTATTGGGCATAGTTGGTTCGCGCCGCATTTTACCAGCTATGCTGTTGCAAATAGGCAAGTACCGGCTCTTGTCCTATGCAAGTCTTTATGGTAAAAAACTAGAATCTGTTAACTTTACCGATAAGGAAACGCTGATTAATTCGTGAAATTAGAAATTTTTGCAGGCCGTCCGTGGTTCGCTTAAGACCCGGACATTTCCGGGCGCAAAATATGTTGCTTGTAAAATTTATGCGTAATATCAGTATGTTTAGTGTTTTCAGAGCCGCCTCCATATTTGCGTACTATGCAGGCGCCTCAAAGTCGGCAGGGCGGTTAGCTCAGCTGGATAGAGCGTTGGCCTCCGGAGCCAAAGGCCGCGAGTTCGAATCTCGCACCGCCCACCAGCCTGAAAAAGTCGTTTGCGACTTTTTCAGGGTCTGTTGCCTAGCTTATACACTATGAGAGTTTTCTTTTTTTTCGATGAGACCGTTTTTTATCATCCCCAGATGCTGGAAACCCTGCTTCGGGACAGCCGCCATGAGTGGGTGGGACTCGGCCTGTCCCCTCACGACCGCCTTGGAGAGTATTTTTGGCGAAACGCCGCCCAAATTGGCTATCTGGCCGGGGCCAAACTTATTTACAGAAAATACAGCGCCCTGCTCAAAGATAAACTCAGGTTTTCCGCTACTCCCTTGACACTGCAAGCTGTTGCCCGTAAATACAACCTTTCCTATAGCATCGTGCCGGAGGTAAATGACAAAACATATATTAAATATTTAAAATCATTGGATATTGATGTAATAGTATCATCCGGCCTGCAAATTTTTAAACCCCCTTTGCTGTCTTTACCAAAGATAGCCTGTATAAACAGACATTCAGCGCTATTGCCGGCTCATGGCGGAATGCTTCCTGTTTTTCAGGCGATAGCCGCCGGCGACCGTGAAACCGGCGTCAGCATTCATATAATGGACGACACAATTGATACTGGACCAGTGATAATTCAAAGAGCAATTAGTATTCCTAAATATCCTGTATTATCAGATATTTATGAGGAATGCTTCGTGATGAGCGCGGAACTCATTTTGCAGGCGCTGGAAATACTGGAAAATAGTCTTCCCTTTCAACTGTTGCCGGACCCTGACCGGCAACCCAGCTACCATTCGTATCCCTCTGCCGAAGATTGGCTTAAGTTTAAAAAAAGAAACGGACGATTCGCCTAATTCTAATTCCTGATAAAAAATTTTATAATATTTATTACGACATTCGATTCATCGAACGGGCGCTGTCTGCAAGCTGATGCCGGCGTTTGGCCCTGACGGGTGCAACATCTCAATATAATTAATGTTAGTTAAAAAGCTCATATTACTTTCTATACAGAAATCAATATATCTATTTATGAGTTTGATTTTATCTTTAAGCTGCCACTTCGTGAAAATCATATCCGGAAAAGGTTTTTTATTTTTTAAATTTGTAAAATCCGCAAGATCAACCGCATGCATTAAAAAAATACAATAATTCGGCGTAAAAATTTTTAATACATTCAAACAAAAATTCAAATATCGCCAGCCAAACTGGTAAATCACAGACGGATGAAAAGGCACGCGGAGCAACGGCGCGGCGGTTATAGGCAATTCCCAGAATGACTTTTGCCAATCTTTGCTTCTTTTAAGCCGGCGCGGCATGCTTGACGACAGTAAGTAATTAAAATTGCCAAATTTTTTATTTTTAAATTTAAAATTCAAATAATATAATCTCATTAAAACTGTAGACCAGCCGGGAAATACAGATGTATCGTAACGGTATCCATGCCGGATCAAAACTTGAAAAATTTTATTATTGATATTATAGTCAGGCGAGCGGAACCCCACGGGAACTGTATCGCAGGCTTCCGTAATCACATTATGGGTACGGATCACCTCGTTCTCAAGTTCTTTTACGGATAATGCTTCAAATCTGCCACAGTGGGAAAATGAATGATTGGCTATTTCATGCCCTTGCGCTGCCGCCTGGCGGCAAAAATTGCGGGCCGCTGGTAACTCCTTCAGATCTTTACCTGTTACAAAAAAAGTAACCTTAATATTTTTCCCCTTTATAATTTCCAGGAGCCGGGGCAAAGCCTCCTGGTAGGCCAAGTCGGGTAAGGTTTTTGAATTAACTCCAAATTCCTGTGCATAAACCCATAAGCTGTCAACATCCACATTAAAAAGAGCTGCTTTCATAATCAGCCGCCTCGCATCATCAGGTCAGTGGTTCGAGCGGTTAGCTGAAACGCTGCCGCATCAGTGCCCAGTGTGTTTTTTTCTAGAGTTCATTTCATAAATGACTTCTAATCTCGGCCAGTGTCCGGACCTGCTTTCCGCTGGCGTCGAAATTTTCGGCCGCAAGCCAGGCGAGTAATGTTTTTTTGAGCGCCGGCCACTCTTTGTCGATGACGGAAAACCATGCGGTATCGCGCGAACGCCCCTTATAGATCACCGCCTGACGGAATATCCCCTCAAAGCTGAAGCCGAGCCGGGCCGCCGCTTTCCGGGACGGGGCGTTCATAACATCGCATTTCCACTCATAACGTCGGTATTGAAGCTCATCGAAGACGTATTTCATAAGCAGGAACTGTGCTTCGGTGGAGGCAGGTTTCTGCTTGAGCAGCGGAGAGAAGGCGACATTTCCTGCTTCAATTACGCCGTTGCCGGGATCAATCCGCATCAGGGAGAGTGTGCCCACAGCCTTGCCCCGGGCGATATCAATAACCGCATAATGCTTGGGATCGGCACTGCGCGATGCATCTTTCGCGTAGCGCCGGTACTCATCCTCGTCCCGGAAGGGACCCGCGAACATATACGTCCAGTCGCGTCCGTCCGGAGCGGAACTGTAGGCCTCGTACAGTTGGCCGGCATGACGCTCCGCATCCAGCGGCTCGAGGCGGCAGAATCCGCCCCGCAACGCAACATTTCCGGGAAGCGGGCGATCTGACCAATTCGCCAGCGGTTCTCCTACCGGTTGTCCATACTGATTGCAATTCTTGATCACGGTTTTCCTTATTGTTCTTTCGGCCGAGACAGGTTTTTGCCAATCGCCGCAGGGGTGTGTCATAAGGTGATTTATGAGGGACCCGCTTCACCCCCAAGCGAAAGTTCCGGGCAAAGTGTCCTCAAGACGGCGGGAGCAGAGCAAAGTCATGCTTTTTTGCTTTGCAATCTTAACATTTAAAATGTAAATTTCAAATGTTAAGCAGGCGGTTCCGAAAAACATTAAACGTGCTGATATTACAACATAATTTTTGTAAACGCATATTTCCCGGACGGAAATGTTTTTAAGGATCGGCTCGTCCTGTTCGATTCCACCGAACGGGCGCGGGATCTGACGCAATCCGGAGTTTTCTATGCATAAAAACATGCGTTATTTTCACCTTTTTCAGAAATCTAAATACGGCGTCGGACTGCGGAAAGGAGCGGTTTATAACTTTCTGAAGGTCAAATATAATTTCATTAGTGCTAAAATTAGTGAAAAATCAACGATGTATCCTGTATTGGTCCTTCAGTCCACATTAAGATGCAATTTAAGTTGCCCGTTTTGCCTGGTAACTAATAAACATCCTCAAAATTGGCGGGAATATGAATGCACACCGGATAAATACAGTAAAATTTTGAACCACAAATTAAGCAAAAAGTGTATATTTTCTGTAATAAGCGGCGGAGAACCTCTTTTAAATGAACATATTGACGAATTAATCTCAATTACCGTCAAAAATAAAATCTTGCCCGGTATGACGACCAACGGATTATTGCTGGAAAAAAAAATAGAAACTTTATTAGCGGCTGGTCTGTGCGATCTGCAGGTCTCCATTTATGATAATACCAAAAGCAGACTGGAAAAAATTCTGCCTTTGATATCGCCCTTAATAGCAATGAACTGTTCATATGTGCTTCTGAAGAGTAAAATAGAATTCTCCCGGCATAATAACTTTGAAGAAATACTGGAACTCATTTCTATGGTGTTCAACTCCGGGTGCGCTTTGCTTAAATTCAATATATGCGTACCTTTCCTTGAGGGGGCATTTTATAATGATTCAGAAACCATATTTGAGGGAAGCGCTGTATATGACAAGCTTATTAAAGCATGTAAAGCCGCATTTCCCCAAATACGCTTTGATGGCTATTTGTCCGATAAAAAAATTCTGTTCGGCAACAAATTTACCGTATACTTTCCCCCGCCGGCAGGGAGAGGCCATAACCGGAGAATGTGCCGTCTTCCCTGGTCTTCTTTTATAGTTGACAGCAACGGAAACTTGGGCGTTTGCTGTAATATGCTGCCGAATACAGAAGAAAGATACGGCAATATTTTTAACCGTCCTGAACTCATTAACGAAGGCCATACATTAAAGGTCAGAAAAAGTCTGCTGAATAATGACGGCCCGTTACCTTCGCAATGTATTAAATGTGCCAACTTGGCCGGCGTCTACGGATCTGTTCTTTAGCCGGCCCCAAAATTCCCTGAGACAGATTTCCCGTAAAAAACGTGCGCCTTTATCTTTTCCGGCCTGTCAGGCGCATTTTTTACTTGCTTCTGAGCGCGAATATGTGTAGTTTAGAATAAATTGGCCGAAACTACGGCGGGGCGGAGGAATGCCGGCGTCTTCGCGGATAAAAATGCCAGATAAGCCGAAGGCGGAGAGAAGCGTTGAGCTGGTTCAAACTTGATCGGGAATATATTGACCGGATAGCCAGAGCCGCTTCCATTGGTCTGGCCATGGTTTTTGCTTTGGCTATTGCCTGCCTCCTGGGCTGGTGGGTGGACAAGACCTGGCCCGGAGTCGCCCCCTGGGGCAAAGTAATGGGGCTGATTGTGGGCATAGCCTCCGCTTACCGCAATCTGTTCATAATGTACAGACGTCTGGCGCAGGATCAGGATAAAGATAAAGGCGGTTCTTGAATATTTATGTTTAAACTGGAATCTTTGCCTGGGTCTTTGTGGCTGGCGCTGCTGGCGGCTTCCGGCTTGGCCCTGGCGGCGGGCATATATTTTTTGCCTTTTAAAGGCGTGTTTAATGTTTTAATGGGAATTGGCGCCGCCTTTATGTTAATATATTTCATAGGACGCATGACCGCCAAGGCCCTCAAAAACGGAGTGCCAGGCAAGTCTTTAATTATAAAGACGATCTTGCGATTTTATCTGCGTTTTTTGTTGAGCGCGGCTGTTTTGGCGGTTCTGGCATATTTGAACTGGCTGCATCCCCTTGGTTTTCTGCTGGGCTTTTCCTCTCTGGTCCTGGCGATGCCGGCCTGGGGCGCGGGCTGGATCATCAAAAACAACCGCCGTCTGTCATAGACTGCATGTGAAGGAAGATTTATGGAACATCCTTTTTTAATTCTGCCCTGGCTCCTGGAGCGGATCGGTTTGGGAGAGTTTGCCCATACCCATATCATTGTCATCTATGCTTGGCTGGCGATTTTGTTTCTGCTGATCGGAGGCAAACTCTGCGTGCGCCGCTTGACCATGACGCCGGGCAAAGCCCAGAATTTCATTGAAACAGTTATCGGCGGCATTGAAGATTTCCTGATCGGCATCATGGGTGAAAAGGGCCGCCCATTCTACCCTTTAATCGCCACTTTGTTTATCTATATTCTGACTATGAACTGGATGGGCCAGATACCCTCTCTTACCTCCCCTTCAGCCAATCTTAATACCACCGTGCCCATGGCGATTCTGGTTTTCTGCATTACCCATGTGGTGGGCGTTAAAACTCACGGCGCCCATTATATTAAACAATTTATGGGCCCGGTATGGTGGCTGGTGCCTTTAATGATGCCCATCGAAATCATCAGCCATCTGGCCCGCATTTTAAGCCTTTCCTTCCGTCTTTTCGGCAACCTTATGGGAGAAGAACTGGTGGTGGCGGTAGTGCTGATGCTGGCCGGTTATTTTTTGATTCCCGTGCCCCTGCAACTGCTGTTTTTCTGCACGGGCGCGCTCCAGGCTTTTATTTTCGCCCTGCTGGCCATGATTTACATAGGCGCGGCCATGGAGGAAGCTCATTAATTCAAACCCGCTCATCAGCTTGTTTTTTAAATTGGGAAGGGCGGGGAGCTTTTGCCGGATGCTTGCAGGCAGAGGCTGATGACCGTAACAGTATCTAAATGTTTGGGAAGAAGGCATAACAAAAAATTTCAGGAGGTTTAATAATGAAAAAAATCTTTATGGGGATGGTGACACTGGGAATCAGCCTGCTGAGTTCCGGCGTAGCCTTGGCGGCTGACGGGGTCGCCGTCTCTGACTCGACCGTTATTCTCGCTTTCAGCGCTCTGGCGGCCGGGGTGGGTGTAGGCTTGGCCGCTCTGGGCGGAGGCATTGGGCAGGGCATCGCGGTGAATGGCACGGTGCTGGGTACAGCCCGGAACCCGGAAGTGGGCGGCAAGCTGATGACCCTTTTGCTCATCGGCCTGGCTCTCATCGAATCCTTGGTTATCTATGCCCTGGTTATTGCTTTGATTCTGCTTTACGCTAACCCTTTTGTGTAATTCGCGGAGCAAACCGGGTTTCCGGCGGGCGTATTCCGCCGGAATCCGGTTTTTCTTTCTATGAACTTTATCGCCGGGGTGCGGGTCAAACCGCTTAAAGTGATGGCTGATCAGCGCGGCCGCCTCATGGAATTGGTGCGGGCGGACGATGATATTTTTTCCGATTTCGGCCAAGTCTACATCACTACCACTCTGCCGGGAGTAATCAAGGCCTGGCATCTGCACCGGCAACAGACCGATCTGGTGGCCTGTGTGCTGGGCATGATCCGCCTGGTCATCTATGACGACAGAGAAAATTCGTCCACTCAAGGCCAGTTCAACCAGTTTTTCATGGGCGTTCACAACCCTGTCCTGGTGCGCATCCCTCCCCGTCTTTACCACGGCTGGCAGTGCGTCAGCCTGGAAGAAGCCTTAATCGTGAATACGGTAACCCATCCCTATAATTATCAGAACCCGGACGAAGAGCGCCTGGATCCTCATAACAGTCATATAGTCTTTGACTGGCAACGGCGTGATGGTTAAACCCTTTTATGATACAATAAAAAATAAAATTTCCGGTGCGCTAACTTTCAGGCAAGGAGATGGATGTGAGTACCTCACCGCCCCAGACCCGGAGCCGTAATTTTCGCCTGACTCCCCTGGAGCTTTTGATAATTCTTATGGCCATTCTGGGAGTAATTTTTCTGGCGGCCAGCTGGCAATCCGTGGCCTCCGGTGAGCAAGGCGGGCCAAGGGATAATAATCCGGCTATTTTGGAAGGATCTCTGGCCGCCAACCAGCGTGCCGGGCAGGAATTGGAAGCCTTGCGCCAGGAACTGACCCGGATGGGAGAGTTGTCCGCCGCGGCGGATCAAAAGCTGTCGGATCGCCTGGAACTGATGGAAAAACGCCTTGCCGCTCTGGGGCAGAGAGACGTCTTTGCCGATCAGGGGAAAGATGCAACCTATATGGTCAGGGCGGGTGACAGTTTAAGTACGATTGCCGAAAATTTTAATATTCCCGCCGCCAGTCTGCGTAAATGGAATAATATCGGCCCCCGGGGGGATATCCGGGTGGGCCAGCGCTTGCGCTTGAGCGGCCAATGAAATGTTGAATCCTTATTGGCAAAGTGAATTTCATCCCTTCCTGGCCGCCCTGGCTGCCCTAGCCCGGGAAAACAGTATCGGCGTCTGGCTGTGCGGAGGCGGGGCGCGCACTCTGGCCTCCGGCCTTCTTCCCGCGCCGATAGCCCCCAATGCCAATACGGATATAGATATAACGGTCAGCCGCCAGTCCCTGGCCTTGGCCCGGGACCTGGGGGAGCGTTGCAAACTTAAATGCGTTATTCTCAATGATAATATTCTGCCCACAGCCCGTCTGATCCTGCCTCAGGGGCAGATGGACATAACCCAGTGGCGGGGTCAAAACCTGGAGGCTGATTTAAGCGGGCGCGATTTTACCTGTAACGCCCTGGCTCTGGAAATGGCCTCGCTGCTGCGCGGCCCGGAGATCAGCCTGCGCGATATTATCGACCCTTTGGGAGGTCTGGCCCATATACAGGCCCGCCGCTTGGTTCTGGCCGGACCTCATGCCTTGCGTGACGATCCGGTGCGGATTATGCGCGCTTTCCGGTTTCAGGCCGAACTTAATTTCACTCTTGCCCCCGGCTTACTGGCCGCGGCCCGGACCGCCTTGCCTTGCCTGGCCGCGGCCGCGGCTGAGCGATTGGCCCAGGAATGGCGGCTTACCATGAGAGCGGCGGCGGCGCAAAGTCTGGCGGATATGGATGAAATCGGACTGCTCGCCCTCCTCCTGCCCGGCTGGGATGAATGCAGGGGATTCCGGCAGAACCCCTATCACCATCTGGATGTGCTGGGCCATTCTCTGGCCTGCGTATCCGCTTTGGAAGAAATTACAGGCCAGTCCCGGAGCGAAGAGCTTGTTGCCCAGGCTCTGGCTCAGGCGGACCCGGCTCTGCTCAAAACAGCGGCTCTGCTGCACGATATAGGCAAGCCGCCCACCGCCAGGCCCAAAAGCCCGGACTGGAACAGTTTTTACAACCATGATAAAGTAGGAGCAATCCTGGCCCGCTCCGCTTGCCTCAATCTGGGCCTGGGGCCTCGTGAGGCTGACGCTGTAAGCCGTTTGGTGAGCGGCCATATGGAACCCCAACACCTGCTGAAAGCATCTTTGAGCCATCCGGATCTGCGCCCGCGCCATATCCGGCGTTTTTTATACCGCCATGAACATGAGGCTTATGCCCTCATGCTCCTGGCCCAAGCGGACAATATGGCGGGAAAGGGGCCGCGGCGGCCAGATAATTTGGAAGAGATGTTTTGGGACCTGTGGCTGGATGTGAAGGCGCTGGCTGACGCCTGTCCGCCGCCGCCGCCTCTGCTGAACGGCCGTCAGGTAATGGCCGCCTGCTCTCTGCCCCCTGGCCCGGAAGTGGGCCGCCTGTTGCGCCTTTTGCGCGACTATCAGTTGCGGGAAGATTTGAACAGCCCGGATCTGGCCTTGAGCCTTATCAAAAAATGGGCCTGCCGCCCGGACCAGACCCAGCATTCATACTGAACATCCAAGGAGTATTGTCAATGACATCTAATATGGCCATAAATTCGCTGGGCATACCGAGTCAGGCCGAAATTGGTCAGCGTCTCAAAAAAGAGCTGCCGGAAATAGTTCATGAGCTTTCTTCTTCCACTTTGGGAGATGAAGGCTTTGCTCATGTCAATCCCGCCCCCATACCCACCAGGGAATCGGCGGCGGCCGTTATCGAAGTCATGCGCCGCATCATGTTCCCCGGTTATTTCGACCGGGTGCGCCTGGAAGAATTAAATTTGCAATACCGCCTCGGTCAGGATGTAACCACTCTGTTTCATATGCTGGCCCAACAGGTGAGCATAGCCGTGCGCCACGATTGCCTGCGCTACGGTCAGCCCTGCGCCAGTTGCGACGAGATGGGCTATTTTGCCGCCCTGGAAGTCGTCCGTCAGCTTCCCCGCCTGCGCCGTCTGCTGGCCGGCGATGTGCGCGCCGCCTATGCGGGAGATCCGGCCAGCCGCAGTTACGATGAAATTATTTTCTGTTATCCCGGTCTTTACGCCATCACCATTTATCGTCTGGCCCATGTCCTCTATCATTTGGAAGTGCCTCTGCTGCCCCGCCTTATGACCGAATACGCCCATAGCCATACCGGCATTGAAATCCATCCCGGAGCTCACATTGAGGAAAGTTTTTTTATTGACCACGGCACCGGGGTGGTTATCGGCCAGACTTCCCATATAGGCGCCCGGGTGCGTATCTATCAGGGAGTGACCCTGGGAGCTTTATCCCTGTCGCCGGAAGAAGTGGACAGCCTGCGCTCGGCCAAGCGCCATCCTACCATTGAAGACGACGTCATCATCTACTCCGGCGCCACCATTCTGGGCGGCAATACGGTGGTGGGGGCCAGGTCTGTGATCGGCGGCAATACCTGGATAACCCAGTCTGTGCCTCCGGACACCATGGTGCTGCTGAAAGCCCCGGAACATATTTATACCGGTAAGAATTGACTGCCGGGCAAAAATGGCCCGGGCTAAGGGCAAGGAGCGCGGGCGGGGCCGGACGCTTGAAGCCTCCCGCCCGGCGCTAAACTGTTTTAATATTGATTGAACACAATATATATGCCTAAAATAGCGGTAAAATTTTGCGGGGGTTGCAACCCGGCTTATGACAGGGGAGAAATTGTAGCCCGCCTGCGCCGGGAATATCCGGAAGCGGCCGTAACCTTTATAAGCCAGGATGAAAGCTGGCCCCAAAGCGACCTCTGCCTGATCATAACCGGATGCCGGGAATCATGCCTGGATTATTCCCCATATCTGGGCAGGCAGGGCCGGATTGTGATTTCTTCTCCCGATGATTTTCAAAAAATCGCCGTCTTTATGAATGAGCGGCCTGCCAATACTGGCGCATGCGGGGCAGAACCTGATACGGCACCTTGAGCCGGCCTTTGCCTGTACCCAAATGGATGCTGGGCTTCAATTGACCGTGAAAATCGCTGCCGCCGCAGGGGGCCAGGTCAAAGCGGTGGGAGAGGCTGAGTAAATCCTGCTTCTGCTGCGCGGTGTATTCAGGATAATAACATTCCATGGCCCCCAGTCCGCAGGTTTTCAGGCCGCTTAACAGATTTTGGAAAAAAACCGGCTGATCTAAAAGATGCCCGGGGTGAGCCAGGGCGGGCAGACCTCCGGCCCGGATAATCAGGCTGATGCCCTCCTGGGGGGTCAGACGTTCTTTTTCCACATAGCCGGGCGCCCCGCGCCGCAGAAAACGCTGAAAAGCATCGTCAATATCTCTGGCGTAACCTTGGGCAACCAGAGCAGAAGCGAAATGAGGGCGGCCCAGAGCGCCCGGCTGCTTTTTGAAGCTTTCCACCGCGCTCAAAGTCAGGTCGCAGCCTATTTTATTAAGACGTTCCAGCATCACGAGGTTGCGCTGGTTGCGATTGCGGATCAGGCGGCGCAGGCCTGATTGCAAAACGGGATGGCGATGGTCAATAAAATAGCCCAGGATATGCAAAGATATCTGCCTGCCCTCATGGTTTTGGGCGCTCACGCTTATCTCCACTCCCGGCACCAGTTCCAGATCCAGGGCCAGAGCGGCAGCCAGCGCTTCGTCCAAGCCGTCCACGGTATCATGGTCGGTCAAAGCCAAGGCGGCCAGACCTAATTCCTGGGCGGCTCTGACCAGTTCGGCGGGGGTCAGGCTGCCATCGGAAACGCTGGAATGAGTGTGCAGATCCACCAAGCCAGTGAGCGGGCCTTTATTCATCGGATTTTAACGGCCTTTTTTTGGGGATCCCCGCTCTTTGTCCCAGCGGCCTTCTCCCGCCGGGCCTTACTTTCCCCCGCAATAGCGTACTGAATCAGATCACTGACCTCGTCCACAAAAATAATCCGCATATTCTTGCGGGCGCTTTCCGGAACTTCGCTCAGATCCCGCTGATTGCGTTTGGGCAGGAGAACGGTTTTAATGCCCGCCTGCTGGGCGGCCAGCACTTTTTCCTTGATTCCGCCAATCGCCAGCACCAGGCCGCGCAGGGTGATTTCTCCGGTCATGGCCACATCCACCCGCACCGGGCGGTTGGTCATAAGGCTGAACAAGGCGGTAAAAATAGTGACTCCGGCGGAAGGCCCGTCTTTGGGAATGGCTCCGGCGGGAACGTGGACATGGATATCATTGCCCGCAAAAAATTCTGGAGCAATGCCAAAACGCCGGCCGTTGGCTTTCAGATAACTGAGGGCGGTCTGGGCTGATTCCTTCATCACCTCTCCCAACTGCCCGGTAAGATGCAGGTTGCCGCTACCCGGAATGGCAGTGGCTTCAATAAAGAGAATATCTCCTCCCGTTGGGGTCCAGGCCAGGCCGGTGGCAACTCCGGGCAGAGCCTTGCGCAAAGCCGCTTCCGGCACAAAATTCTCCGGCCCCAAAATATCATTTACTTCTTTTGGGGTAATGGCCGCTGATTTTTTAATTCCTTCAGCCACCTGAAGGGCGGCAAAGCGGCAGATGGTGCCTATCTCCCGCTCCAGATTACGCAAACCGGCTTCTTTGGTATAGCTGGCAATAACCAAATTTAAAGCTTTATCGCTGATTTTGAACTGGCTGGCTTTCAGGCCATGGCTGGCCCGTACTTTGGGAATGAGATAGCGCCTGGCAATGTGGTATTTTTCTTCTCGGGTGTAGCCGGCTATTTCCAGCACTTCCATCCGGTCGCGCAAGGGCGGGGGGATGGTATCCAGGCGGTTGGCGGTGGTGATGAACATTACTTTGGACAAGTCAAAAGGCAAATCCAGGTAATGGTCGCTAAAAGTGTTGTTCTGTTCCGGATCCAGCACTTCCAGGAGAGCGCTGGCGGGCGATCCTTGAATTCCTTCTCCCAGTTTATCTATTTCATCCAAGATAAACACCGGGTTTTTGCTGCCCGCCCGGCGCAGGGACTGAATAATCCGGCCTGGCATGGCGCCCACATAAGTGCGGCGGTGACCTCTTATTTCCGCCTCGTCACGCACCCCGCCCAAACTTAATCTGGTGAATTTACGCCCCAAGGCCTGGGCAATGGACTTGCCCAAAGAGGTCTTGCCCACTCCGGGAGGTCCGGACAGGCATAAAATGGGGCCTTTTAAATCGGGATTGAGTTTGAGTACCGCCAGATATTCCAGAATACGGCGTTTGATTTTTTCCAGGCCATAGTGGCGCTGGTTGAGTATCTCGCCCGCCCGGCGCAAATCCAGGTTATCGCTGGTGGTTTCTTCCCAGGGCAGAGCCAGAATCCATTCCACATAATCCATTACCACCTGATATTCGGCGGTGGAGGGATTCATCTGGGCCATCCGCTTGAGTTCGCGCGCGGTTTCCTCTCTCACCTGATCGGGCAGAACTTTCCCCTGCAAACGCGTCTTTAAGCGGCTCACTTCCTGATTTATATCTTCATTTTCACCCAGCTCGTTTTGAATGGCCTTTATTTTCTGGCGCAGATAAAAATCGCGCTGATTTTTGTCCAGGGCGTCTTTTACTTTGGAATGAATTTTATTGCCCAATTCCAACACCTGGATTTCCCTGGCCAGAAGAAAATTGACCTGATGCAGGCGCGCCTTAACTTTTAATTCTTCCAGAACGCTCTGCCTCTCCAACGGCATCAGGTTGATGGTGCCGGCCACCAGATCCGCCAGGGAGCCGGGACTGTTGATGCCGTTGGCCAGGTAATTGAGTTCATTGGGCAGTTGGGGAGCCAGATCCAGAAAATGGGTGAAAGATTTTTTAACTGTACTCATCAAGGCCTGGGTTTCCAGATCGTCGCTGGCGATATCGCTCAAAGCGCTGACCCGCGCCCGCAGATAAGGTTCACTTTGCAATAATTCCAACAGGCAGATACGGTTCATCCCCTGAACCATGAGGCGGATACCATCGTTTTCCGTCCGCACCATCTTAAGCACCAGGGCTTCCATACCCACGCTGTATAACTGATCCAGACTGGTTATTTCATTGGGTTTGGCATTTTCTTTCAGCAAGGCCAATCCCACCTGTTTATGGCTGGTCAGAGACTCGGTGAAAAGCATCTGGTTGCCTGGATTGAATAAATGCATGGGCATAATCATATGAGGGAACAGGCTGAATTCCCGTACCGCAATGATGGGCAGGACCTCGGGGAGGATGACAGGCATGCTCTGTTCATCTTCCTGGACGGCCTTGATATATATTTCAGGCGCCTGCAATATGAGATTGTCGTCAGGCATAGTTAACCTTCCCGCTGAATAGTTTGCGCGCGAAAATACAATTGCTCTTAAAATTGCTGTTTTGGCAAAATCAAATACAGCATCCCGTCAACGACTTTGGCCAAGCCCTGATTGGGGATAACCTTTACGGGCAAAGAGAATCTGCGGCTGAAATGTCCGGTGGGAATTTCCATGCGATGATAAAAGCCCCGGCTTTTGGAGCAGGTAGGATTGCGGTGGCCGCTGAAATTAACCGAAGTCTCGGTTACGGTAATATTGATGTCCTGATGGCGTATGCCGGCTATTTCCGCCACAAAAACCAGGTTAGCCGCGTTCTCGTACACATCAACCGCCAATTGCCAGCCGCTTACCGTATTAGATAAGCCCACCGGCCGGCTCTCAGGGAACAATTCTTCAATTTTGGTAATAAAATCGCTGGAATAATTAAAATTCTCACCATCGTAATGCTGTAACATTTCAACCCCCTCCCTTTGGGCGGAGAAATATCATCTGCCCATCCGCCCGGAAATACAATAATTCTCACTGCCACCCGTTTATTTTACCAGGAAAAAGCCTCTCCTCAAAGCGTTGGGCGCGCAGGAAAGACAGGTGATTGCCAAAGGAAAAGCAAGCGGTTCGTTGCTTGGCAGGGGCGGGGAAGAGACTAATTCTCACACCATGTGGGCATGGTTTATGACCGGCAGCTCATCTTCGCTGAATTCCAGGCTGAGCAGGCGCTCACGGCAGGCGGCGCATTCAAAGTTCAATCCGCAATGAAGCAGGCACACCGAATCGGTGCGATCAAATTCGCCAAAGCAACTTATCCGTTCGCCCAGATCCTCAGGTTTTATTCTGACAGCCAAATCCAACTCCTCAATTTAAAAATACCCGTTTATATTCCCGTATATTTTGCAAAGCCATACCCGCGCCCAGCACCACGCTGGTCAGGGGTTCATCCGCCACATAGACATTAACACGCATTTCCTGTTCCAAAAGTTTGTCCAGCCCCCGAATCAAGGCTCCGCCTCCGGCCAGGGTAATGCCATATTCGGCAATGTCGGCGGTCAATTCCGGCGGGGTCTTCTCAAAAGCCCGGCGTACACTTTCCACAATAATCTGTACCGGCTCGCGCATGGCTTCCCTTATTTCATCGTCAGTCAAGCGGATAGTCTTGGGAATTCCGTCTATCAGGCCTTTGCCGCTGACATCCATACTCAGAGGTTCTTTCAGGGGATAAGCCGAACCAATGGCTATTTTAACCCGCTCGGCAGTATTTTCTCCCACCAGCAATTGATAAGTGCGCTGGATATAGCGGGCTATGGCTTCGGTGGCTTCATCTCCGGCCACCCGCACCGACTCAGAGTAGGCAGTTGAATACAGAGATATAACCGCCACTTCCGTGGTGCCTCCGCCGATATCCACCACCATGTTGCCCCGGGGCTGGCCCACCGGCAGGCCGGCGCCGATAGCGGCGGCCATGGGTTCTTCGATGAGATAAATATCTCTGGCCCCGGCTTGCTCCGCGCTTTCGATAACCGCCCGCTTTTCCACCTGGGTAATGCCCGAGGGCACGCCGATAAGCATACGGGGTTTTACCGCGCCGATGGACGACCTTAATTTAATGATGAACTCGCGAATCATTATCCGGGTGAGTTCAAAATCAGCGATAACTCCATCTTTCATAGGACGGCTGGCCAGAATGGAGGGGTTGGTCCGGCCCAGATATTCTTTGGCCTGATGACCCACCGCCACCGGTTTTCCGGTGTTCCGGTTTACCGCCACCACCGAAGGCTCATTTAAAATTATTCCCTGCCCTTTGATGTAAACCAGAGTATTGGCGGTGCCTAAGTCTATGGCCACATCTTTACTGAACAGCCCGAATAACTTGGTGAAAATCATTTCCTGTCCTCCAAACGGGGCTAAGGATGGGTTTGCGCCCTCAAAACGGCAACAGTTAATCTTAAAACGGCACAATTTTAGTCAAGATCTGTTGCAAATTGCCTTTCATGGCAATTTGCAACAGCATAGTTGGCTTTAAGCGTGATTAAAGCCAACTACGCCGGATAACAAATATTTTGCAAATACTTGTTGTCCGGCGGGCCGTCCATGGCCCGCTTTAGGCCTGATGCATATTTGTAATGTGCATCAGGCCTCTCAATTGTATCAACTATGCCCTAGTATGCAACAGCCGCCTCTTATCCGGCAAAATGTTTAATAGCCGCCGCAACCCCTTGCCCGGCCATTTGCAGGGCCTGGGCTTCTTCCGAGTCCAAAGCCCGTTCGCTGCGCCCGGCAAAAGCCCACACTCCCACCAATTGCCGCCATGCCAGCAAAGGCACTCCGATAAAAGCATTATATCCCCGCAAAGGCTCATCGGGAGAAATAAGAAAAGATTTGCCCGGGATGGGAGTCCAGCGGGAATGAACCAGAGGCTTGGCTTCCCGCATCACCCAGCCTACCAGACCCTGAGTGATGGGAAAGGAGCGGCCTTTCAATATGGTCAGGGATGGCCCGTCCACCGCCTCCACTATGAATTTGCGCGGCCCGCTGTCAGCCGTATGCAGACACAAAAAACCCATGGAAAGCCCGGTATAGCGCCGGCCCGCGTCCAGAACCGCGCCGTAGTAATCCCGCAGGTTGGTGAAGGCCAGGCCGGCGTTGGCCAGATCATAAAGCAGATCGAGAATCCGGCCGTACATGACTTCCCGGGCGCAAGTTTCCTGCTGCACGATGAGCATGGCAAAAAATCCGGCAAACTCGCGCACCCATTTTTTTTCCCTCTCCGTGAAAATCGAGCGCTTTTTGGTATCCACCACCAATACGCCAAAATCACTTACCGGCATGGCCAGAAAAGCCTTGATATCTTCCTCATCCTCGTAGAGTCTGGTGGGAGGGGGGGCGTCCTGCTGGCTGCGCACCGCATCCACCGGCACCCCATGCTTCATCACATAGCCTACCAGGCCTTCCCCGGGAGCCATGCTGACGTCGCCGCGGAAATTACGCGACAGGCTGTGCCAGACAGCGGCGCGCAGATTCCCTTCGCTGTCGGGTAAAAATAAGGCGGCGGTATGGGCTTCGGTGAGATCGGCCAGCAGATCAATAGCCTGCTTCAATTCAGGTCTGGCATGCATGGTCAGGGCCTGCGTGCTGAAAACCGGCCCCAGCCATGCTCCCCGGGGCAGATCCGGGCGCCGGCGGCACAGCGGCCGCGACTCTTCCGCCCGGAGGGCGGGCAAATATAAAAACAGTCTATGCTCATGAAATATCTCCCTGAAATTAAATCAGCCTTATATACAGTATCATCATGAATTTTAGAGGATTTGTCAATATTAGAGACCTGGTGCAAATTGCCTTCCATGGCTAAGCTTTCGACCTGTTGCGTATTGGCAATACGCAACAGGTCTCCGTTGAGGTAGCGGGCAAAGACCCCATAAATGAATCCGGGACTGAGGGAGCGGTTTTATTTAGCCTAGGGATTGACATTTTATCGGGGATATGGTTTATTATTAACATAACATACTATGCATATAGGTATTATATATTAAACTGATTTCCCTTCCCCCTCTGGAACGGGGGAAAGATACGGATAATTAAATTTTTCAAGCCCGCGGACCTAATCGGAAAGCTCCGCCGGTTATGGGGTTATCTGGTAATATATATTTCCGGGAAACTTTTAATATTCCGGAGACATGCGCCAGACGGCCCGCGGATGCTTTTTGCCAAGCTTATGCTGTCGCGAATTGAAAATCAACCCGTCCGCAATAATGATGAGGAAAAAATTATACTGTCACTGTGGCATCGGAAAATTGCCCGGCAGACGCCTTACCCCACGAAAGGTAAAGGCCGCAAGCTTGCCCGGGCAGACATAAATGCGCTGAATATCGCTATTTTCAGCACTTTACCAGATAAAAAGGAGATTTATGATGAGCGGGAAAAAATATAAATTTGAGACTTTGCAGGTTCACGTGGGTCAGGAAATTCCTGATCCCAGCACTGATTCGCGCGCTGTGCCCATATATCAGACCTCATCTTATGTGTTCAAGGACGCGGCCCAGGCGGCAGGGCGTTTCGCGCTCACGGAACCAGGCAATATATATACCCGCCTTATGAACCCCACTTCCGATATATTTGAAAAACGTATCGCCGCCCTGGAAGGCGGCGCGGCCGCTCTGGCCACCTCTTCCGGAGCCGCGGCCACCACTTACGCCATTGAAAACATTGCCCGGGTGGGGGATCACATTGTTTCCGACAACGCCATTTACGGAGGCACTTATAACCTTTTTGCCAATACTTTTCCCGAGGTGGGCATAAGCGCCACTTTTGTGGACGGCGGAAACCCCAAAAATTTTGAACAAGCCCTGCGTCCTAACAGTAAGGCCATTTTTATCGAAAGTCTGGGTAATCCCAACTCCACCATCATTGATATAGAAGCGGTAGCCCAGATTGCCCACCGCCACGGCATTCCCCTGATTGTAGACAACACTTTCGCCACTCCCTATCTGCTCCGCCCCATTGAATACGGGGCGGATGTGATCGTGCATTCTGCCACCAAATTTATCGGCGGGCACGGCACTTCCATCGGCGGAGTGATTATTGACAGCGGCAAATTCAACTGGTCCCAGAACGACAAATTTCCCGGCCTATCCCGGCCCAACCCCAGTTATCATGGAGTGGTATTCACTGCGGCGGCGGGCAGTCTGGCCTATATCATCAAAATCCGCACTACCCTCATGCGCGATACCGGCTCGGTCATCAGCCCGTTTAATTCTTTTCTCTTCCTGCAGGGCCTGGAAACCCTTTCCTTAAGAGTGGAACGGCACGTGGAAAACGCTCTTAAGACCGTGGAATTTCTGTCCGCCCATCCCCAGGTGGAAAAAGTCAATCATCCGGCCATTGCCAATCACCGCGACCATGCCCTGTATAAGCGTTATTTCCCCAAAGGAGCCGGCTCCATATTTACTTTTGAAATTAAAGGCGACGCGCTTGGCGCCAAAAAATTCATTGACCATTTGGAACTTTTCTCTTTGCTGGCCAATGTGGCGGATGTGAAATCCCTGGTTATCCATCCCGCTTCCACCACCCACTCCCAGATGAGCGAAAGCGAGCTGTTGGAATCAGGCATTAAACCCAATACCATCCGCCTGTCCATAGGGACCGAACACATTGACGATATTATCGGCGATCTGGAGCAGGCCTTTGCCGCCATCCGCTGATTAAGCCCGCCGTGAACGAAAAATCTAACCGGGCGGCATACCTTGCCGCCCGGTTAACACAGAGACTATCGGACTTCTCTCTTTAATGGTTGCGGACATCACCCCGGAGCATGACTTGAAACTGCAAGCCTTGCTGCAACTCCTGGCGGGAAAAATTGAAAAGCCCATCAACTCCGGCAACAGGAAAGCGTTGATATTTTCCGCCTTTTCAGATACCGCCAACTATCTTTACGAAAACGTCAGCGCTTTTATCAAGCGAAAATACGGTCTGGACACGGCCATGATAACCGGTTCTGTGGAGGGCAAAACCACCATTCCGAAATTCCGCGCTACTCTGAACAATGTACTTACCTGCTTTTCGCCTGTCTCCAAGGATAAAGCGTTGCTCATGCCGGAGACAGAATGGCAACGCAATTATTTCGAACATATCATTTGTGATTATGATGAATATCGCCTGATCGTGGAATACATTATCAATAATCCCTGCAATTGGGAACGGGATAATGAGGAAGAATTAATTCATGGCTGACAAGCTTAAACTGAAAACACCGGATCTTACCGCGGAATATGTGAAAAAAATCGCGGAGATATTCCCCGGAGTGGTGACCGCAGGCAAGGTTAACTTTGATATGCTGCGCACCCTGCTGGGCGATGAGGTGGCGGGTGATGAAGCCTATGAATTTACCTGGGTGGGCAAGCGCGAGGCCATCCGTGAGGCCGGGCGGCCTATCCGTAAAACCCTGCGTCCCTGTGTGGATGAGAGCAAGAACTGGGATACAACTGAAAATCTTTACCTTGAAGGCGACAATCTTGAGGTACTGAAACTTCTGCAGGAGAGCTATCTGGGCAAGGTGAAGATGATATACATTGACCCGCCCTACAATACCGGCAATGATTTTATCTATCGCGACAATTTTGTCATGATACATCATGAAAGTAGTACACGATAAAAATGATTAAAGCATGGCAATGTAAAATAATATACATTATATATAATAGAAACTTCATTGTAGAATATATGAGGTAATGTTATGCCTATTACTAGCGCAAACGAATTAGTTACATCAAGACAGGAAACTAGAGCAGGTTTTATAGAATTTGCTTTAGAGAAAAATAGGAGATCAAAGCCATTTATTGACAGCGCAAAAGCATTTCGGCATTTTGCATACCAAGCAAAAGTTCCCTCAGATTTATTAAAAATCAAAGAAATACGCGAACCATTATTAACTGCTTCAGGTTTATCTGATAAATCATTAAAATATTTTACGGATGAAGATAAGATTATTGCTATCAAAGAACTTATTAAAAATTTCCTCGAACCAGCTGGGACTGAATTTGTGGATGAAGTTGTATATCGCTACTTGCTCATCAAAGGTGATTCTTTGGGCGGAAGTATAAGGAATATCATTGGAGCTTTAGCACAGCAAAAGCTCATTCGTTCGCTATTATCCGTAATGACTGTTCAAGGGATAAATTATTACTGGTTATCAGGCAAGAGTAAGGAATGGAGAGAAAATCCTAATGATGATTATGCGATTGAAAATGACATGAAAGCCATTTCCTGGACAAATACAAAAGGTGCTAGAACTTTTACATTTAATCTTGATATACCTATTGTTGGGAATAATATTGATTTGTGTCTATTTTCTTGTGATCCAAAACAATTTGATAATGGTAAAATAGTTAATACTCCATCAGCAGCAGTAATGCTCGGAGAATTGAAAGGTGGTATTGACCCAGCAGGAGCTGATGAACACTGGAAAACTGCTAATACTGCATTGGAGAGAATACGCTCTGCATTTACTAATATAACACCATTATTAAACACATCCTTTGTTGGGGCTGCTATTGAGGCTAGTATGGCACAAGAAATATATACACAAATTTTATCGGGTAAGTTATCATTTGCGTCTAACCTGACAAAAACCAAACAGGTTTATGAATATTGTGCATGGATATTGACATTATGAATAAGAGTGTACTGTACATGAAAGCTGTACCCAAACAACTGACTTTTTTCGATACAAATCAAGTCTTGTTAGCCAATATACAAAATAATAGTAATTGGAGAGTTGAAAAATTCTCTGCCGATGGTCTTTTTTGTGAAACAGCAAGACAGGAATTAGAAAAAAAATATTTGCCAATCACAGAGGTAACAAACGATTTTAATCGCCAATCAGTTAGCTATCAGTTAAGCAAAAAAGATTGTTTGCATCGTTGGCTAAAATACAAAGAGGGATTTTCAGCATATTTAGTTGAGCGGTTGTTAAACGAAATGGATATTCAACCGGGTGAAATTGTACTTGACCCATTTCTTGGATCTGGAACAACGTGCCTTGTAGCTCAAATGCAAGGAATAAACAGTATTGGTTTTGATATTATGCCAATGTTAAGAGTTGCAATGTATGCGAAGGGTAACATTGTTTCTTATAATATTGATGAGTTACGGAATCTTGTTAAATTTTTGTTATTTTTGCGGAGACCATCAGAATATAACACTCAAACTAAAAGCGTAACAATTACGGATAATGCCTATCCAGAAGAGACGAAATTAGATATTCCATATTATACTGAATCCATTGAGACTTCCACTTTTTCCATGGAGGCGAAAGGTCTTGCCATTTTGTGTCTGCTAAACTGCCTCGAACGATTGAGTTATACGGCAAAGGATGGCCAATATTTAAGATGGGATGAGCGTTCAAGAAAAGTAATCGAAGCTAACAAAGCGCGTATTAAGGCGGGGCGGCCTCCTTTCAAAGTCATTTTGAATAAGGGTAAGTTGCCGACTGTTAAAGAGGCAATTTGCGCAGAATTAGAAAAGGCGATAGATGACATTGTATATCTACAAAATTATTTGTATCCCATTTCTAAAGAGGCATTTATAAAATTTGAACAAAATAGTTCGCTTATTGAATTGCCTTTATTAGAAAATGATATTGTGAGTGGAGTAATAACTTCTCCACCGTATTGCAATCGTTATGATTACACACGGATTTATGCTTTGGAGCTTGTTTATCTTGGCATGGGTGAAAAAGAAATTCGCCAGACGCGGCAGGATTTAATTTCGTGTACGGTAGAAAGCAAAACAAAAATAGATTTTCTTCGTGAATATTATATTTCTCTCAACAGAGAATATAACTACAATAAAATAACCTCAATAATTCAAAATACAGCAGCTCTTAATGAGGTGTTGCAAGCATTATCATTTAGAAGTAAACGCAACGACATCAATAATAAAGGTGTACTTTCAATGGTAAAAGGTTATTTTGAAGAACTTGCTTTTATTTACTATGAATTATTCCGTGTATGTAAAAAAAGGGCCAAAGTAGCTTTTGTAAATGACAATGTTCGATATGCAGGAGAAGTAATCCCCGTTGACTTCATTTCAACTGAAATAGCAGAAAAAATTGGTTTTACGCCAATAAAAGTTTACACTCTTAAACAGCAAAAAGGAAATAGTAGTCAACAGATGAAAAAATTTGGGCGTGTTCCTTTGCGAAAGAGTATCACTCTCTGGGAGAAGTGAGTAATGGTTTTAGAGATGCCAATCGAAACTAAGAAAACGCCTGCTGAAACAAGTGCATCAATTCGATTGAATTTTGGCCTTTTTGGCCCTTGACGAAAGCATGAAGTAACCTCAATCAGCGCCTGCGGGAAACTGGGGGCGCTTTTTCAATCCATATCCGGAACCATCCAGACAAAACCACTGTAACCCCATGAGGTTGCGGGTATCCGTGCGGGTAAAATATTTTCAAAAATATTTTTTATCAAGTAAATCAATATAGATATATAATCTTCTTCGCTCTGAATAAAGACGACTACCAGGAACAGATGGGTATGTTCGATGAGGAAACCGGCGACCGCCTTTTCCGCAACAGCGAAAGTAGCGGACGCTTTCATTCCGACTGGTGCAGCATGATTTACCCGCGTCTGGTGTTGGCGAGGAATCTTCTGTCACCTGATGGCGTGTTATTCGTTAGTATCGATGATAATGAAGCATCACAGTTAAAGAAAATACTTGATGAAATTTTTAGTGCGAGTAATTTTATCGGTCAGATAACAGTTGTTGCCAATCCTCGTGGACGTGACTATGGTGGGATTGCAAGGATGCACGATTACATTCTTGCTTATAGGAAATCCGATGCCCTTGAAATGAACTTGATAGCAGACGGAAGCAACGAATTCCCGTTTCAAGATAATTGGGGAGGGTTCGAATTAAGGGAACTTCGCAACAGAAATATCAGGTTCAATAAAGAAAACCGTCGCAATCTCTGGTATCCGTTCTATATCAACACAGCTAATGCGGATGAAAACGGTTTGCACGAGATAGAGTTAGAGCCACGTGAGGGGTGGTTAGAACTGTATCCATAGCGGTCGCCGATCGTCCCCGCATGATTTCCGCTGATTTGTTCAAGAATAAAGTCATCCGTGACGCTCAGGTGATTGATACGGATCTGGCGCAATGCATTTACGAAGGGCTTATCACCGGCGGTTATGTCAAAAAAGGTGTTCTCACTGACAAATACTATGAAGACAAGCAGAACGGCAGGTTGGAAATTGCCGAAGAAGCCGCTGATTGCGCGTCTGAGATAATCGCCATTATTGATTCCATCTACGACAGCCGGTCCATGCAACCTGAAAACGCCCGCATGAATAATGTGGAGCTTGCTATTGACCGAAACAAGCTCGACAGCAGGGAATTCAAGGCGCTCTGGGCGAAAATAAACGCCCGATCCGTCTATACGGTGGAATTCAATGAGGCGGAATTGATTGACAAGGCAGTTGCCGCCCTGAACAAAGACTTGCGGGTGGCAAAGATGTTCTTCCAGGTGGAATACGGCGCGATGAGCGATATTGGCTCCAAGGAACAGCTTTTTGCCGGCGGATCTATGGCGGGCGAAAAAATCAATTCTTACCAGGCCGAGGCGCGCGCCGGCCAGAGCGTCAAGTATGATCTCATCGGTAAAATAGTCGCTGAAACTGGTCTGACCCGCGCGGCAGCGGTAAAAATCCTGCGCGGGATTGCAAAGAGCGTGTTCGGGCAGTTGGTCAACAATCCGGAGGAATTTATTCTCCGGGCGGCAAGCATCATCAATGAGCAGAAGGCAACGGTCATCATTCAGCACATCACCTACAATAAACTGGATTCCGTCTATGACACGGCCATATTCACTGAGCCTGGGATGAAAGGACAACTGGGGGTGAACGCCATGGCCGCCAACAAGCATCTGTATGATTATGTTCTCTATGATTCAGCCAACGAGCGCAATTTCGCCGAGAAGATAGATGCCAGCAACGAAGTTGCCGTATATGTGAAACTGCCGAGAGGTTTCTATATCAGCACCCCGATTGGCCGCTATAATCCCGACTGGGCTATAGTGTTCCACCAAGGCAAGGTAAAGCACATCTATTTTGTCGCTGAGACCAAAGGCTCCATGTCTTCCCTGCAACTGCGCTTGGCCGAGGATGCCAAAATACATTGCGCCCGTGAACATTTCAAAGCCATCGCAGCCGATTCTGTCGTCTACGATGTGGTGGACAGCTACACGGCGTTGATGAATAAAGTGATGGGGTAATATACAGATTATTCCCCCTCTCTTATCCTGTCCACCAGGGCGCTGGCGGAGCGGCCCGGCATCAAAGGCAGGCTCATAACCTTCACCGCCCTGTGCAAGGAAGTGAGCGGGTTGCCCGGGGAGATACCCACGCCAGAAGCGGAGTATTGCTCGTTACTGCGCCAATGCATTCTCGTGCATGGCGCAAAGCCCCTGCCCCTGCCGTTCCTTGGCCGCGCTCCGTAACTGCTTTATGACAATTTCAGCCGCATCAGGGGATTGGTAAATCTTGAGTTTGGCGTCTATCAAGGCGAGGTTTTCTTTGAGTTCTCTTATTTGCCGCTTAACGGCTTCCCGGTGTTCCGTCATCAGTTCCCTGCGGAATGCCACCGTATCTGGGCCGTCCATGACCCATGCGATGTATTGTTTAATTTCCTTCAGCTTCATCCCTGTACTCTTCAAGCAGAGAATCGTTTCCAAAAGACGCATGTCCGCCTCAACAAACTCCCTGTTCCCTATGCTTGCGGCGCACCCGACAATTATGGTTTTCGTTCTCGCTCAGGTGCTGCGGCGGGGGTGTAACTTCGCCCTGACCAAACCGGCCCGTGAGATTTTGTTCACCTCAGTACCGCCGGAGGACAGATATAAGGCCAAGAATTTCATCGATACGGTGGTCTATCGTGCCGGTGACCAGATCGGCAGTTGGACATATGCCGGATTCATGGCTCTCGGCCTCAGTCAGACCGGGATAGCGGTCGTGGCCGTTCCCTTGTCCATGGTCTGGCTGGCTTTGAGCCTATGGCTGAGCAAAATATAAAACAAACAAAACTCCTTGCCTGTAACGCAAGTATAATAGCCGTTCCTGAAAAATATTAAACATACTTATATTACGAGATAAATTTTGCAAAAACGCATATTTTTCCGCCCGGAAATATTTTTATTTTGATAACTTCTGTTTTCAAGTAAAAGACGCCATAAAATTATAGTATGTGTTAACCGTCATTTTTGTTTGCCCTTTGCAGCACCGTCAGTATCGCGACCAGCAAGCCGGACAGGGCTGCGATAAAGCCAAGCATGAACACCGCCGAATAACCGAAACGGTCGGCAAACAAACCCGCGACAGGCGCGGTGATTCCATAGGCCACGTCCTGAAATACGGCGAAAGCCCCCACAGCGGTGCCTTGCAATTCGGGACGCACCATGCGAACGGATTCCGCCCCCATGGACGGGTAGATCAGGGAACATCCGATACCGGTAAGAAAAGCGCCTGCCAAAGCCATTTCGGCCGATGACGCCGTCCAGAGCAAAAATTGTCCGCAAGCGGCCACTATGAGCGAAACCATGGCGACATGCATACCGCCGAGTTTATCGGGGAGGCTTCCGAATACAAGGCGCATCAGCACAAAACCGGCTCCGAAGCAGGTTAGGCCCAATCCAGCATACCGCCATCCCTGATTCGCAAAATAGAGAAAAATAAACGCGCCCAGAGCGGCAAACCCCACCCCTTGGGAAAAAGTCACCACCCCCTGCCGCCAAATATTGGCGGCAACCCGAAAAAACGCCGCTTTAGATTGCACCGGCGGAGATAAGTCAAATGTTTGCGGCAAAGCGGCAGGTATGGGGGAAATCATCCACCGGCCCAGCAAAGGCAAAGGAATACACAGTAGCATCAATCCGCTGAAACCGAAGGCGTCCACGCATAACATCCCCAACGGGCCGCCCGCCGCGATTGCGCCGTAAATACATGCGCCCACCAGCGAAAAAACGACGCCGGAACGTTGCGTACCCAAAAGCGCGATATTCCAACTGAGCATCCCCACACTCACCAGACTGTCGCCAACACCAAGAATAAGCCGCCCGGCGAGCAGAAAGCCCAGACCCAATACAGGATAAAGCGTCAGCATGGCGGCGGCAAAACAGACAACGCATGCCAGCGCGTAGATCGGAAGTCCGTATGCCATGCATGCCTTGCCGCCGATTCTGTCCGCCAGCCTTCCGGAAAACCCGCGGGAAAAAATTGCGGTCAAATATGTGACGCCTACGGCAAGCCCGCCCAGACTATTGGGAAAGCCCAGTTCGTGGGTCACAAAAACGGAAATAACCGGTAAGGGTATTGCGACCACCATGTAGGCAAAGAGAAGGGAAGTTGTGTTCCAAAGCAGGTAACGGGTGTCTTGCCGCATAACAAAATCCTGTGTTTTCAGAGTTTAAAAACCGGCGGCTTCATCCTTGGGCTTGGCAGCAGGTTTGCGCTGCCGCCGCACGGCCTCGCCCTGACCGGTGAATAATTAATGGTGCGGATTGCGCTTTCACTTGTCCTGCCCTGTCCGCCCTCCGGCAGGGCGGCGATACGATTCTCTTATCTTCTCCACCAGAGCGCTGGTGGAGCGGCCCGGCACCAAAGGCAGGCTCATGACCTTTCCGCCCCGGGCCAGGACTTCTTCTCCGCCCACAATATTCTCCGCCGCCCAGTCCCCGCCTTTTACCAGCACATCCGGCCTTACTGTTTCCAGAAGGCGGGCGGGCGTGGATTCAGAAAAAATACATACCCAATCCACCGCCTCCAGGCTGGCCAGTATTTCCGCCCTTTCCTCCTGGCCCACCAAGGGCCGGTCCGGCGCCTTGTTGAGGGAACGCACGCTGGCGTCGGAATTAACCCCCACCACCAGCACATCGCCCAGGCTTCTGGCCGCGGCCAGATAGCGGGTATGACCAATGTGCAGGATATCAAAACAGCCGTTGGTGAAAACTATTTTTTCCCCTTGGCCTCTGATCTGGGTCAGCACGGACGCGAGCCTGTCCCAGCTTAGAATTTTTTCATGAGCTTTGTTTTTCACAGTTATTTTCCTGACTCCCCGCTTCTGGTCAAAGTAAGCGCTCCCACCCGCGCCGCGCCCGCTCCTTTAAGCACGCGGGCGCATTCGCGTAAGGTGGCGCCGGTGGTCCACACATCGTCCACCAGCAATATGCGCAACCCATCCACCTTATAGCGCGAACTGAGGGCGAAAACGCCGCGCGCGTTGCCCAGGCGCTCCCGGCCGCTCAATCCCACCTGAGGGCGGTTATCCTTAATTCTGACCAG
>JAIRYI010000055.1 GCA_031267815.1 Desulfarculales bacterium
AGCTCAATAAGTTCCATCCGGTCTAATAGCGCCTCGGGAATGGTATCTTCGAGATTGGCGGTAGTAATAAACATTACTTTGGAGAGATCATAAGGCAGATTAAGATAATGATCGCTAAAAGAATTATTTTGTTCAGGATCCAGAACTTCCAGCAAAGCGGCGGTAGGATCGCCTCTGAAATCACTGCCGACTTTATCGATTTCATCTAACATAAATACAGGATTACTGGTACCTGCGGTCTTAATGCTTTGAATTATACGTCCGGGCAATGCTCCAATATAAGTCCGGCGATGTCCTCGTATTTCAGCTTCGTCACGTACTCCCCCCAAACTAATCCGCACAAAATTACGTCCCAGAGCTTTAGCAATAGCCCGCCCCAATGAAGTCTTTCCCACTCCGGGAGGCCCCATAAAACACAAAATAGGTCCTTTCATCTGGGGATTGAGTTTACGCACAGCTAAATGTTCTAAAATACGTTCTTTAATTTTAATAAGCCCATAGTGATCCTGATCAAGAATACGGGCCGCCTTATTTAAATCGATGCGTTCTTTGCTGACTTTATTCCAGGGCAGATCTATGATCCAATCAAGATATGTGCGTATGATTACAGCTTCAGATGACTCAGATTGCATGACTTCCAGACGGCCCAATTGTTTCATAGCTTCTTCATAGCATGTTTTAGGAAGCTTTTTATTTTCTAAAGATAAGCGCAATGTTTCCAAATCCTGTTGGCGTTCTTCCCCGTCTCCCAGTTCGCGGCGCATTGCTTTAATTTGTTCGCGTAAATAATAATCACGCTGACTTTTACTCATCTCCTCTTTAGCTTCAGATTCAATCCTGGCTTGTAGAGAGGCCACTTCCAATTCGCGGCTGAGATAAGCGTTCACTGTATACAGACGTGAAACAGGATCCAATTGTTCCAAAACTCTCTGCGCGTCTGATATTTTCAGACGTAAATTACCTGCCACCATATCAGCCAGACGTCCCGGTTCAGTTATAGAATTAAGGATGGCATTGACGTCGCTGCTTAGTAAACCCCGCAATGACAGAATATTCTCACTGGTTTCACGCACGTTGCGCAAGAGTGCTTCTACTTCAAGCGATTCTTTCCATGGTTTGTCTTTCAAAGTTACAATACTAACGCGTACATATGGCTGTTCTTTAGAAAACGCGGTTATACGCGCCCTAGTCAGGCCCTGAACCAGAATTTTAAGTCTCCCGTCCGGCAAACGCAGGCGGCGCATAATCATGGCCACAGTGCCTTTTTTATGTAATTCAGCAGGCTTGGGATTGTCTTCGTCAGGATTAAGCTGCGCGGCCAGAAAGATTAATTGATCACTTTCCAAAGCCGCATCCACAGCGGCTAAAGAACTATCTCTTCCCACAAAAAGCGGCAGTATAAGATAAGGGAATACTACCACATCACGCATCGGCAATAGCGGTAGAGAGTCCGGCAGCACTACTGGTACGCCTGACGGGATCAAAACATCCAACGGCGGAGAATCTTTTTTTATTTTTTTCTTGCTCATAGCCATATTAAGCGGGTAGTTGAATAATTGGCAAGGGAGTATCTTGCCCGGCAATATATAAATCGGGTTTATGGATAAATTTGTTGATGCGTTCTTGCCATAAATCGCGCAATAATGCAGGTGAATTGTTGACTTGGGACAGATGGGCGGCAACCACCGTTTGCAGATTGCTGGTACAAATGCTTTCCAGTAAATCCATTGCTTCCTGGTTAGACAGATGACCTTGAGGAGACGCCACTCTTGATTTCAGCCAGGCCGGATAGGGACCGCGAGCCAAAAGCGCGGGTTGATGATTCGATTCGATAATTACTCCTGAACAATTTTTAAGATTATCATAAACTGAAGAAGTTATTTCCCCCAGGTCGGTGCAATAACCGAGTTGTTGTTTTCCACTGGCAAGAACCAAAGCCAAAGGATCACAGGCATCGTGAGTAATATTAAACGGGCGTAATTTAAACCCGGCAAACTCTATTTCCAGTTCGGAACGTAAACTGATGAATTCCGCCTTGAGGTTCAGTTTGGCCCAGGTTTTAGGGCTGGTGAGTACTGGTATTTTCAAACGAGCGGCAAGCAAAGGCAGACCTTTAATATGATCGTTGTGTTCATGGGTGATTATGATGCCTTTGATCGTAGCCGGATCAATATTTCTTTCCTGCATACGCTGCATGCATTGTCGGGCCGTAATCCCGCAATCAATAAGTAAAGCCCCGTCAGTATCCTCTACATAAGTGGCGTTACCGTGTGAACCGCTGGCTAAAACACAAAAACGCACGGTAATCCTTAAGCTTAACCGGTATGACCAAAGCCACCGTCGCCTCGCGCAGTTGGATCACGGCTGACAGTTAACTGCCAAATTACTCTGGCCACGGGAGCAATCACTAATTGCGCAATACGCATTCCACGTTGTACCGTAAAAGCTTGACCGCTCAGATTGATAAGTCCGACTTTTATTTCGCCGCGATAGTCAGAGTCAATAGTTCCCGGAGCGTTAACAATCGTTATGCCATATTTTACGGCTAATCCTGAACGCGGCCGTATCTGACCTTCGAAGCCGTTGGGAATAGCTACAATTAAAGCTGTAGGAATAAGACGTATTTCTCCTGGAGCGATGAGTATACTGTCTTCCACGGCCGCGGACAAATCCATACCCGAGGCTTGTTGACTGTGATAAGACGGCAATGGCAAATTAACACCGTGTTCAAGTTGCATTATTTTTATTTCCACAGCAAATCTTTCTCTTGCGCCGGTCCCAACGCCAATAAGCGCAATTCATTTTCATTCCACAGTTGGCCGGCCAATTGACATAGATTATCAGCCCGAATAAGTTCTACGGACGCGGAAATTTCCTTTAGAGATATGTCACGTCCAAAAGTAAATTCATTGCGTGCCATACGGCTGGCTCTGCTTTCCATGTCTTCCGCCGCAAGCAGGATGCTTGCGTGCAGACTTTGTTTAGCATTATTGAGTTCTTCATCGGTAATTGGCTCCTGGCGCAGTCGCGCCAACTCGTCTCTCACCACCTGCAGAGCTTCGGCTGCGCCTTTCACCGGCACAGCCATATAAATATTCCATGATCCGCTGTCTGCCTGGGGGTTGAGAAAAGAATATACGGAATAGGCCAGGCCGCGATGTTCACGAATTTCCTGGAACAACCGTGAACTCATATTGCCGCCTAAAATAAGATTAAGCAAGGCCAGTTCAAACCGTCGGGGATGAGCGGCGCAGAGTCCCGGTACACCCAAAACTAAATGTTCCTGTTCCGTATCTTTGTTCACTATTTTCATTCCAGGACTGGACACAGGCGCCAGACGCTGCGATTTTATAAATGAAGAGCGCAAATTATTTAGAGATGGAGTCAATATATCCAATAACTCATCATGTTTCAATCCACCTGTCGCCGCCACCAGTATCCGGTTGGCAGTATGATGTTTTTCCATATAGCCACGCAAATCGTCAGGCAGAAAGTGTTCTACTGTTTCCGTCCGGCCAAGAATCGGTTGGCCGAGCGGATGAGAAGGCCAGAAATCTTCCTGCCATAATACGAAAGCCAAATCATCGGGGGCGTCTTCCATGCTGGCTATTTCTTGCAAAATAACGCCTCGTTCTGTTACGAGATCATTATTATCAATAATTAAATTGAAAGCAATATCAGTTAGTAAATCAATAAGTTCCTGCGCTTGGGCGTTTATTGCGCGTCCATGAAAGCAAGTATATTCTTTACTTGTAAAAGCATTGGCATTACCACCCATGCGATCTATTTGCCGGGCAATGTCCAAAAGGGAACGCTTCTTTGTGCCTTTGAACGCCATATGTTCCAAAAAATGACTAAGCCCGGCCTGGTCAGGATCTTCATCACGGGAACCCAGATCCAGCCATATCCCAACTGCGGTAGAATAAGAATATGGCTGTTCCTGGCTTACAATGCGTATTCCGTTAGCAAGAGTGGTTTTATGCACATCAGGCATCAGGATGCTTACTTTCTTCTGGAAGCGGAAGCATCGCCTTGCGGCTTAACCGCACTTTACCGCGGTCATCAATACCCAGGACTTTTACTTTTACTATGTCACCTTCCTTGAGTACATCTGAAACTGTACGTACTCTGGTGTGATCGATTTCACTTATGTGAATTAATCCGTCACGTCCGGGCATGATTTCCACAAAAGCGCCGAAGTCCATCAGTTTGACTACTTTACCGTCATATACCGCGCCTTCTTCCACTTCCTGAGTAAGTTCACGGATTATTTTCATAGCTTTGCCGGCAGAATCAGTATCAATAGCGGCTATATGCACAGTACCGTCGTCTTCCACATCAATCTTGACTCCGGTTTCCATTTGGATGCCGCGGATAATTTTGCCTCCTGGACCGATAATATCTTTTATTTTCTCGATTGAAATTTTTAAGGTGGTGATCCTGGGAGCGAAATCGCTTATTTCTCCTTTGGGCGCAGCAATTGCCTTACTCATTTCCGTTAAAATATGCAGACGGGCTGTTCTGGCTTGCAATAAAGCTTTATTCATAATATCTTTTGTAATGCCGCTGATCTTAATATCCATTTGTACAGCAGTAATACCATCAGCAGTGCCCGCCACCTTAAAATCCATATCGCCAAGATGATCTTCGTCACCTAGGATATCAGTAAGGACCGCCATGCGTTCACCTTCCATAATAAGCCCCATGGCCACGCCTGCCACCGCTGATTTTACAGGCACTCCGGCGTCCATCAAAGACAGTGATCCGCCGCATACCGTGGCCATAGATGACGAGCCGTTGGATTCGGTTATTTCGCTGACAACACGGACAGTATAGGGAAATTCTTCTTTCGAAGGCAATATCTTTTCCAGTGCCCTGCGGGCCAAGGCGCCATGCCCTATTTCCCGCCGTCCCGGACCGGACAGGCGTTTTACTTCATTTACCGAATATGGCGGAAAATTATAATGAAGCATAAAATGCCTGGTATAATCTCCAGCGGAGAAGCTTTCCATTCTCTGTTCGTCTCCTCCTGTGCCTAAAGTTGTAGTTACGATGGATTGAGTTTCGCCTCTGGTGAATAATGCGGAACCATGCGCCCTTGGCAATAATCCGGTTTCAATGTTTATCGGTCGTACCGTTGTCAAATCACGTCCGTCCACCCGACGGCCAGAACTGAGAATATCCTCACGCATTTTTTGGGACTGCAATTCGTCAACAGCGGCTTTGACAATATCAGTCTTATCCGCATATTCTTCTCCCAGAGTCTCGACAGCCAGTAATTTGGTCTGACGAACTTTTTCGTAACGGATAAGCTTATCTTTCGTATTTAACGCCTCTTGCAGCGACGATATCACAATAGGTTTAATTTTATCAATAAAATCATCGGTCAAAGGAGATTCCAGGGCTGCGCGTTTTGGCTTACCGCAAATATTCATCAATTCTTCCTGAATCGTTAACAGCGGAATAAGATTACGATGTCCAAACCAAATGGCTTCTAACACTTCTTCCTCGGCAAGATTTTTGCATCCTCCTTCCACCATTACTACCGCCTGCCTTGACCCGGCCACGATGATATCCATATCGGAATCTTCTCTTTGCGCAAAGGTGGGATTGATAATAAGATTCCCGTCTACCCGCCCTACCCTGACGCCGGCCAGCGGCCCGTTAAAGGGGATATCGGAAATGCACAGAGCCGCGGAAGCGCCGGTCAAGGCCATCACATCTGTATCATTTACCCGGTCAATTGAAAATACATTAGCAATAACCTGAGTTTCGTAAGTCCATCCTTTACCTATGTTAGGACGAAGAGGACGATCAATCAAGCGGCTGGTGAGAGTTTCATTTTCACTGGGACGCCCCATTTCCCGGCGGAAATAATTTCCAGGAACTCTGCCGGCAGCATACGCGAACTCCTGGTAATCCACCGTCAAAGGAACAAAATCAATTCCATCTCTGGTTTTATTATCAGCTACCGCGGTTACCGACACTACGCTTTGTCCAAAAGTAACCCATGCCGCCCCTGACGCCTGTTTACCGATTTTCCCTGTCTCAATAGAGAATTCCTGACCATTTATTATTGTTGTAACTTTTTTATACATTCGGTTCCTTCTTATTTAATTTTCATCACCGGAAGATTTTCTGTTTCTATTTACGTATACCAAGCTCTTTAATCAGCACCCGATAACGTTCTATATCTTTGGCCGCCAGATAATTAAGTAAACGCCGGCGTTGACCGACTAATTTCAATAATCCGCGCCGACTGTGATGATCCTGAGCATGAATTTTAAAATGATCGGTCAGGTAAGCTATTCTCTCTGAAAGCAAAGCCACTTGCACTTCAGGTGAACCGGTATCACCTTCCTTGCGTTGAAATTTTTTAATTATTTGATTTTTGTCATCTGGGGTGAGAACCACTTTTTTGCCTCCTTAAAAATAATATTACAGGCATCAAGCCATTATCCGCGATCAAAAGAAAACACCATGTCTTCTTCAGATTTGCCCTGGTATATACCAGATACGGACAGTTATTTATTCAATAATTGAATACGCGGATAGTTTCATATTCTTTATCCGATTTATGTGAGTCAAGGCGCAAAAATCGCACCACGCTTACCATTTTGCCAGTCTCATCCACGACATAAGCCGGACCATCATCTGGAGCATCCGTAAATTGAGCCTTTGGTAAAATCATGCCGTTACGTAATTGAAAACTTTTGGCGGCATTCAATCTGAGCCTGGGTAATCCCAATGCCGCCAACGCTTCGTGACAGGGAACAATCATGTCCGCCAGCTGTTTATATTCTAACTCTTCCGCTTTGGCAAGCGACAGGGATTGTCCGACCGTAAAAGGACCATTGGCTATCCTTCGTAAACTTTGTAAATGTCCTGCGGTGCCTAATTTTTTCGCTAAATCTTCTCCCCATGAGCGCACATAGACGCCGCTTGCGCAGGTAAGGGTAAAAGCGATATCAATTCCATTCCAGGCATTCAATTCTGTATTTAGTATATTGATTGGGCGAGGGGGTTTATTAATTTTTATTCCTTTGCGGGCATAACGATAAAGAGGTATGCCTTCATGTTTAACAGCGGAAAACATAGGAGGAATCTGCATTTGAAGGCCGGTAAGTTCTTTCATGGCTGCCTTCACTTCTTTTTCCTGAAGTGAAGGAACTGACATTTCTGTTATTATCTGTCCGGTTAAATCGCCGCTATCTGTAGCCTGTCCCAGCCGCAGAATTCCCTCATATGTTTTCGTGGTATTTCCGAATAAATCAGCCAGCCGGGTAGCTTGATTGAATAATAATACCAATATGCCGCTGGCAAAAGGATCCAGAGTGCCGGTATGACCAACCCTGACAGGCTGTATTTTTTTCTTGATTATGGCAAGAGCCTGATAGCTGGTGATATTGACCGGTTTTTCCAAAATCATAATGCCGTCATCATAAAACAGCGATTCTTTAGCGGCCATTTGTATGCTCCAGCAATAAAACTATCTTTTGGACTAAACGGTCGCGGACATAATCAAGGCTTCCCGCAAGTTTAAATCCTGCCGCATTTTTATGCCCGCCGCCTTCGAAGCTCATGGCCAATTCGCTTATATCTATATGCGGTTTTGAACGCATACTGACTTTTATCGTATCCGCTGTAATTTCTTTAAGCAGTACGCCAATCATTACTCCCCGCACCAGCATAAGCTGTTCCACCAGTCCCTCCAGATCAGCGTTGCCGCACTGATAATGAGATAGTTGCTGCCTGGTGGCTTGCAGTAACAGTAAACGTTCTCCCAACATGGCTCTGGTCGCATTAAGAATTTCAGCATGCAGTCGCAGCCGATTCAAAGCACGGCTTTTTGCCGCTGCCGCTATTGGTGCGGGCGTGGCTCCGTTATCCACCAGCCAGCCGGCCAATCTAAGCACGCGGCCGGTTGTGTTGCTCTGTGAAAAATAACCGGTATCAGCCACTATCCCGGCAAAGAGAGCATTAGCAGCCATAATATTGATTGGCCACCGCATCTGTTCGGCAAGCATGGTCACCAATTCGGCAGTAGCGCTGGCCGTTGGTTCTTTACAAATCAGATAAGATGAATTAACCGTACCTATGTGATGATCTATCACAATGATTTTGTGTTCAGGTTGTATCCAATCGTTTAAAATTTTTCCCGCACGGCCGGGATCATGACAGTCTAACAGCACTACCGCGTCCGGCCATTCAGCCGCAGGCAGCTCATTCATAACTTGTTCAGCGCCGTCCAGAAAGCTGTAATCAACCGGCAATTGACCTTCGCGGAACATTTTAATCTGGCAGCCGAGTGAAGATAATAAATGATATAAACCTAACATTGATCCCAAAGCATCACCGTCAGGGTCGCTGTGGGCCGCCAGTAACAAGTGACGCGCGCTCATCAGTTCATTGCCGATCTGTTTGATATTAGCATGATGCTCAGTGTTTATCATGATGATCAATCAGCATTTCGTCTTCAGCAAGAGTTTTGCGAATGAGTATATCCATATGTGCGGCTTTATCTATAGTATCGTCAAATACAGGCAATAATTTTGGAATTGTTTTCAAATGTAATATAGCGGCCAATTTAGCGCGTAAGAATGAAGATGCTGATTTAAATGCAATCTCCGCTTTTTCGCGCTCTTTCATATCGAATAAGGTAAAATACACTCTGGCATAACTAAGATCAGCAGATACATCCACTCCGGTTAAAGTTACCCGGCTCAAACGGGGATCTTTGACTTGGCGTCTTAAGATATCCGCCAAATTGCTTTGCAAAAGTGAAGCAAGTCTCTGAGTACGCAGAGTCATAAAAAATTCTCCGTCTCATATTCGCCTGACCAGGACATATCTTTGAAATTGGCAATTTCCATTCTTACGTCAACAATATCCGCCAGAGCCAATGATTCAATTTGTCTTCTTATATTGCTCAACTGTTCCCGCACGCGAGTTATCTCATTGCCACAGACCGCAAAACCTAATTCTAACCGCTGCCATAACTCATTGGCGCCGACTTCAGCCGCAGCCGCATTAAAACGCGATCGCACTCTGTCAATGATGGCGCGCGCGATCTTACGCTTATTTTTCAAGTCTCCTGAATTGCCGATGTGGAGTACAATTTTTAAAGCGCCTATAACCATTTTATTTAAATGTAAAAAATTTCCGGTTTAATAAAAAATATCATTTTATAGCTCCGCGGCTTTTTCTTTGATCAGATAGAATTCAAATTCATCTCCGATTTTGATATCGTTGAAATTTTCCAGACTAATGCCACATTCGAATCCCTGTACCACTTCTTTAACATCTTCTTTGAATCTGCGCAGACTGTCTACTTTGGTGCTGGCAATTATTACCCCTTCACGCAACAGCCTGACCAGGGCGTTGCGTTCCACTTTTCCGGAGGTTATACCGCAGCCGGCAATAGCGCCTTGTTTGGGAACATTAAAAATATTACGCACCTCAGCGCGCCCGATAACAGTCTCATATTGTATCGGAGCCAGCAGTCCTGTTAAAGCAGCGGTAATGTCATCAATTATTTGATAGATAATATCATAGGTGCGAATATCGACTTTTTCAGTTCGGGCGGTTTCAGCCGCCTTGTTATTGGGACGTACATTGAAGCCTATTAAGACAGCATTACTGGCTGAAGCCAACATAATATCTGTTTCGGTTATCGCTCCGGGGGCCGCGTGAATAATATTAATTTTAACCTGCTCATTTCCCAAACGCTGCAAAGCTTCAATAATGGCTTCCACTGAACCCTGCACATCCGCTTTAATCACCAGATTAAGCGCCTGTACCGCTCCTTCTTTCATCTGTTCAAAAAATCCTTCTAAACTTAAACGGATTTTACTTGACAATTCTGCTTCACGTTTTTTAAAACTGCGGTGTTCGGCAATCTGACGAGCCATCTTTTCATTTTCTACTACCGCGAATTCATCACCGGCTTCCGCTACTCCGGTCAGTCCCTGGACTTCCACAGGAATAGAAGGCCCGGCGCTTTCCAGAGGCTGGCCTAAATCGTTTAACATCGCCCGTACTTTTCCGGAGTAAATACCACTGACAAAAAAATCATTTGTTTTCAGAGTACCTTCCTGCACTAAAACGGTAGCGACCGGCCCCCTTCCTTTGTCCAGACGGGCTTCCAGAATGCGGCCGCGAGCCGGTTTGTCTGGGTTCGCCTTTAATTCTAAAACTTCGGATTGCAAAAGGAGCATTTCCAACAGATCATCCAACCCTTTGCCTGTTTTGGCCGATACTTCTATTATGATAGTATCACCACCCCATTCTTCACCTACCAGACCATGATCCATGAGTTCACGTTTTACTTTGGCGGGATCAGCAGCCGGTTTGTCGATTTTATTAATGGCTACCACAATCGGCACACCAGCGGCCCGGCTATGATTTATAGCTTCTTTAGTCTGTTGCATGACTCCATCGTCAGCTGCTACCACTAACACCACTACATCCGTAACCTGAGCCCCGCGGGCTCTCATCTGAGTGAAAGCGGCATGGCCGGGCGTATCTACAAACACCACATGGCCGCCCCTTGTAAGAGTCACGTCATAAGCCCCAATATGTTGAGTTATGCCCCCGGCTTCTCCTTCAGTAACATGAGTGCGGCGAATCGCGTCCAGCAGAGACGTTTTGCCATGATCGACATGACCCATGATAGTAACTACAGGAGGACGGATTATAAGGTCTTCCGGGGCATCCGGCATTTGTTCCAAAAATATTTCCTCTTCGAAACCTATTTTTTCAACTTCAAAACCAAATTCTGCCGCTATCAGAGAAGCTTCATCCACATCAAGCGTCTGATTAGCCGTAACCATCATACCCATATGCAAAAACTTGCCAATCAGTTCTGCGGATTTCACACCCAAACGTTTGGCCAATTCAAAAGCGCTGATAACTTCGCCTACTTTAATGCGGCGTTTAATGGCCTTAGGTATGGTAACTTCTGTTTTTTTAAGTTTTTTAATCGTACGGCGTATTTTAGGGACACGGCCGTCACTGTCATACAGATCGTGCCTGTCGAAAATTTCTTTACGCTTGCCGTTAATACGGTTAGCGTTTAAATTATCATCGCTGAAGCCAACCCCCTTTTTACCTTTTTTCTTATTATAATTGCGTCCTGAACTATCGCGTTCAACAGGGGTATTGTCAGTAGTTTGCGAAGGATGATGCAAATTTGGAGCTGTTTGCGGAAGGGTACGGCCGGGCGTCGAACTTTCAGGACGCCATACAGAACGAGACGGTTTAGGTTTGTCAGAGTTCACATCAGGAACAGCCGGAGTGTGGGTCACAGGAGGAAGAGGACGGCTTATAATTCGGGCTGGAGTATCATATTGGCTTTTACTCTTTCCTCCTCTTCTTTCTATCTTTTTTTCTCCTGACAGTTTATTTCCATGCTGTTTATCCGGTCTATTAAAATTTGTTAACTCTCTGTCAGATTGGGGTGAGGTTGTGCTTCCGGGTGCGACAACATCTGGCGGAATTTTATTATATACAGGCGGCTGTAAATTATTATCCGGTAAATTGTACTCTGTCTTTTGAACGTCAACCGTTTCCGGCTGCAATTTTTTTGCAACAGTATTTGTTATTTGTTCACTGTCATGCCCGGCAGATTCCTGTTCATTAGTTGCATATGACTCAAGAGCAATGGCAGACGATATGTCTTCACCGTTTTCTTCGCCTTCTTCCGGTTCTGAAGCTTTACGGCGCCTGCGTATAACCCTGCTGGCTACTCTGGTCTCTTCCACCGAATTCAGATTAGCGCCAAGTTTTTCCCGCAATAAGTTAATATCTTCTATATTGACCAAACTCATATGGTTACGCGCTTCCACTCCAATGTCTTGCAGATTGCGTATCAATTCTTTACTTTCCATCTTAAATTCTCTGGCCAGATCATATATCCGAACCTTATCCATTAGAGACACCTCTCATTATCTGCTTAGGTCTGCAATTGTGTATTTTTTCACCAAGCCCAACCGGGTAACTTTCAAAACTGTAGGTTGGTTTTTGCTTTGCCGGCGCTCCGGATTGTTAGTCCGGAGTTAGAAATTATTTATGAAATAACTTCCATAAAAACAGTCCGAATTAAAATATCAAAAACATCATAGATGATTTTAGTAAAAAATTAACTTGTTCTCTTGCCAGTATATTAATTATATTATCAAAGACCCGTTGTATAAAATTTATGCCTGTGTAAAATTTATGCATAGTTTTTAAGCCCTGTATCTTAACTTTTATCAGGAATCAATAATTATATTATCCTCATTGCGCCCTTCATCAATACCGTCTCTCTCTTCCTCTGTCTGCCCGGCAAGATATTTTTTCGCTGAAGCAACTAAATCAATGACCCTCTGTTCAGTCATGCCCTGCAGGCGGCTCAGACTGTCCATTTCCGCGTCAGCCAGCATTTCCGCTGAAGTATAACCGGCTTGAAATAAAGTATCAGCTATGCCATCAGCCACACCGACTACTTCCAACAGAGATCGGTAACCAGTTTTAAGACTTTCGTTATATTTAGATTCAGGCTTGACGTCTATTTTCCATCCTGTCAGTTTGCTGGCCAGACGCACATTTTGACCACGGCGGCCAATCGCCAGAGACAACACATCATCAGCCACCACCACTTCCATAGAATGACTGCTTTCATCAACAACCACTCTGCTTACTTCCGCCGGAGCCAGCGCATTGACCACATAACGGGCCGGATCCGGATCATATGTAATAATATCGATTTTTTCTCCTCGTAATTCCTGTACTACCGCCTGTACCCGCGAACCCTTGATGCCTACGCAAGCTCCGACAGGATCTATATCACGGTCACTGGAACTCACTCCTATTTTGGTGCGGCTGCCTGGTTCGCGGGCTACGCCTTCGACAATTACCACGCCTTCGGTAATTTCAGGAACTTCCAATTCAAATAAAGCATGAACAAAACCTGGATGGGTGCGGGAAAGTATTATCTGTGGACCCCGGCTGATACGTTTAATATCGAGGACATAGGCACGGATACGATCGCCGGGGCGATCATTTTCCCGCGGCACTTGTTCGCGGGGAGGAAGGACCGCCTCCGTACGGCCTAAATTTACAATAATGGAACCCTTATCAATGCGCTGAACGATGCCGTTGATTATTTCTCCTTTGCGATCACGGAAATCTTCAAAGATAATATCACGTTCCGCATCTTTCATTCGCTGAATAATTACCTGTTTGGCGCTTTGCGCGGCTATGCGTCCAAAATCGCCGGTGTCGACTTTGACTCCCAGTTCGTCACCTACCTCACTTTCCGCGTCCAATTTGAGGGCGGTGGACAAATCGACCTGAGTCTCAGGGTTATCAACTGTT
>JAIRYI010000064.1 GCA_031267815.1 Desulfarculales bacterium
ATGGCTTCCAGCAAGCGCAATGTCCCCAGCCCGTCCACATTGGCGGTGTATTCCGGGCTGTCGAAAGACACCTGCACATGGCTCTGGGCGGCCAGATTGTATATCTCGTCAGGCTTCACTTCCTGAACCAGGCGGATTAGATTGGTGGAATCAGAGAGATCTCCGTAGTGGAGAATAAAGCGGCGGTCTTTTTCATGCAGACCCTGATAAAGATGATCAATACGGGCGGTGTTAAACAGAGAGGAACGGCGTTTTACCCCATGCACTTCATAGCCTTTTTCCAGTAAAAACTCCGCCAGATAGGCCCCGTCCTGGCCGGTGATGCCGGTAATCAGCGCGCGCCGCAATGCATATATCTCCTTGGTTCAAATTCTTTTACTATAACGCCTAGCGCCATATTTTGCCCGTCTTGTTTTTATCTGCCGTACTCATCTTTATAGCGGGTGATGTCGTCTTCTCCCAAATAGGCCCCGCTTTGCACTTCGATTATGACCAGGGGAATGATGCCGGGGTTTTTCAGCCGGTGGCGCACCCCCAAGGGCACGTAAGCGGACTGGTTTTCACTTAAAAGCACGGTTTTTTCATCCAGAGTGATTTCCGCGGTGCCCCCCACCACTACCCAGTGTTCCGCCCGGTGGTGATGTTTTTGCAAAGACAGAGTCCCGCCCGGATTGACCACTATGCGCTTTACCTGGAACCGGTCCCCGCTGACCAGCCTTTCATAGGATCCCCAGGGGCGGTAGACCAGGGGGTGGAGCTGAAATTCGTCCCGTTTTCCAGCCTTCAGCATTTCCACGATATCTTTTACCCGCTCCACCTCTCCCCGCCCCGCCACCAGCACCGCGTCAGCGGTCTCCACCACCGCCAGATCCCGCACCCCCACCGCCGCCAGCAGGCGCTGAGAGCTGTGCAGATAACAGCCCTGGGCGTCTTGGAGCAACACATCGCCCGCGCACACGTTGCCCGCTTCGTCTTTGGGCAGGAACTGATAGAGCGCCTCCCAGGATCCCAGGTCGCTCCAGTTTAAACTTAAGGGCAGGACCGCCGCTTTCCGGGTGGATTCCAGAATGGCATAGTCAAAGGAAGAAGAAGGGCTTTTCAGGAAAGAAGCGGCCTCGGGCCGGACAAAATCCTGATCCTGAAGGCGCGCCCGCCAGGCCGCGTTTACCGCGCCGGCTATGTTGGGAGCAAAGCGGGCCAGCTCTTGCAAATAAATATCAGCCCGGGTCAGAAGCATGCCGCTGTTCCACAGATATCCCCCCTGCCGGATCAAGTCCTCCGCTTTGGCGGCGTCAGGCTTTTCAATGAACCGCTCTACCCGGTGAACATTATTGCCGGCCTGACCGGGCAAAAGTTCTCCCTGCTGGATATAGCCGTAGCCGGTGGCCGGATGGCCGGGAGTAATGCCGAAAGTAAGCAGATATCCCTGCCCGGCCGCTTCCCCGGCCCGGCTTAAGCCAGCGCTCAAGGTTTCCACCGGCTCAATCATGTGGTCAGAGGGCAGAACCAGGAGCAAGGGAGGGGATGAAGGGCTGTCTTCCAAGGCCTGGCAGGCGGCCAGGGCCACCGCCGGGGCGGTATTCCGGCCCTGCGGCTCCAGCAGGATGCGGGCCTCCACTTCCGCTTCCTGCAAGGCGGTTGCCACGTAAAAACGGTGTTCCTCATTGCAGATGACAATGGCCTTGCCCCGGGCGGGCAGGGCTTTTATCCGCTCCAGGGTGTGCCCCAGCAGGGTGAACCCGCCCACCGCCATAAACTGTTTGGGATAAAGGGAGCGGGAAAGCGGCCACAGCCTGCTGCCGCTGCCCCCGCACAAAATTACCGGGATTAAATTATTCATAGTTATGATTGATAAGTCCGGACAAATTATAGATACCAGAATTCATTTTTGACAGATTATATACCAGTTTCCCTCAAATTCAAAGCGGCTTAAAAACAAAAGCATGATTTCCCGCCCTGCCCGCCCTTTTAAGGTGTTTGTTTTTATTGCTAAAAAGCATTTTTGCAAAATCCATTTAATCAGCGCTTCCTTAAGCCAAGGGGCCAAGGGCACCCCGAAGAGAAAATTTGGTTTTCATGCCTTGCAGGCGGCTTAAAAGCAAAATACCATGATTTCCCGCCCTACCCACCCTTTTAAAGGTGTTTTGCTTTTAAGCCGCTTGAAACAGCCGGAAATCTGCCGTTTGGACCCGATGGCTTGGGCTGCTAAGGTGTATATTTTTAAATGTTACATCATACTTAGGAACGGTAATCGGCGTTTATGCGCACATAGTCAGGCCCCAGATCATTGGTGAATATCCAGAACTCATGAGGGCCAAGGCCAAGGTCTACGGTCAGTTGGTAAATTTTATCCCCCATAATCGCGGCCGCGCGCCGTTCCGCTTCCGGACCCTGCCAGACTCCTTTACTCACCAACGCGTCCGGTCCGATATAAAGGCTCATCAATTCCGGCTCCAGGGGATAATCATGACGGCCGGCCAAAGCGCCCATAGTGGACGTAAAACGGCCCCAATTGGGATCGCGGCCGTAAAAAGCGGTTTTGCACAGGGGAGAATGAGCCAGAGCGTAACAGGACTGATAAGCCTGTTCCCGGCTGGCCGCTCCCTTAATCCGGGTCACGATCAGGTGCTGGGCGCCTTCTCCGTCCAGCACTATCATGGCCGCCAGTTTCTGGCAGATTTCTGTAAACGCCGCTTCCAGGCGGGCCTGCTCTTCCTCGGTCAAAAGAGGATTGGCGGCCCGGCCGCTGGCCATGAACAGGAGCGTGTCGTTAGTGGAAGTGTCGCCGTCCACACTGGCCCGGTTAAAGCTGGCCTGGGCTGCCCGCAAGGCCATTTTCTGCAGCCCGGCCGCGTCTATCTTGACATCGCTGAGGACAAAAGCCAGCATGGTGGCCATATCCGGCCGGATCATCCCCGCGCCCTTGGCCATGCCCACAACGGTTATTTCCCGGCCGCCCAGATTCAGTCTGGCCTGGGCCATTTTTGGGAAAGCGTCGGTGGTCATTATGGCCTGAGCCGCCAGAGGAAGGCCCTGGGGCGTCAGCCGGGATTTTAACCCGGGAATAACCGCATTGATCCGCGCAGCCAGCTGATTAAGCTGTCCGATGACTCCGGTGGAGCAGGGAAAAATAAGTTCCTGGGAACATCTTAAAGCCTGGGCCAGATGTTCACAGGTGCTGAGACAGGCTTCCAGGCCGGCTGGTCCGGTGCAGGCGTTGGCTCCGCCGCTGTTGGCCAGAATGGCCAGGGCGGATTTCCCCCGCAAATGCCGCCGGGAAATCTGTACCGGGGCGGCCGGCAGTTTGTTTTGGGTAAAAACCCCGGCAATGGGCGAGGGCTGTTCGGCCGCGATCAAACCCACGTCAACGCGTCCGTCAGGGCGCAATCCGGCCGCGGCCGCCGCGCCCTGAAACCCGGGCACCGCCGTGTCGATCAATTCTCCTTTGTCCAGCCCCCAGGCGCGCAGCTTTTCCGGGCTGGGAGGGACCTCATCGGCAAATACAGGCATATTTATTTAATCCTCGATTTAAACTTCCTCTTGCACTTCAAAACCGCGTTCGTTTTTGTATTCGTTGAGTTTATTGCGCAGGGTGCGCACGCTTATGCCCAGGACTTTGGCGGCGTGAGTGCGGTTGCCTTCAGTATGATGCAGAGCCTGCTGAATAAGCAGCTTTTCCGCATCGCGCAAGGTGGGCGGCAGCCCGGAATGGCTGATGCTCTCCACCGCTTTTTCCGGGAAGAGATCTTCCTGGCCCGGAGCCAGAGTGAGGGGCAGAGGAACGGTTTCTTCGGCCAGAAGGTCATCAAACAGCAAGGCTTCGGGAGTTATCTCCGGGCCTGAGGCCAGAAGCACCGCTCTTTCCATGGTGTTTTGCAGCTCCCTCACGTTGCCCGGCCAGGCGTGTCCGGTCAGGGCCAGTTCCGCCGCCCGGCTCAGGCTTAAACCCGGTTTATTGTTGCCGGCGGCGAAGTTATCCAAAAAATGGCGGAGCAACAGGCTCACATCTCCCTTGCGCTCACGCAGAGGCGGAACTTTCAGCGGGATCACGTTTAAGCGGTAATACAGGTCTTCCCGGAATTCTCCTTTGGCGATATGTTCCTTGAGGTCGCGGTTGGTGGTGGCCACCACTCTGACGTCAACCGGTACCGGCTGTTTGCCCCCTACCCGGTCTATTTCCCCTTCCTGCAGCACCCGCAGTAATTTAGCCTGCAACACCACCGCCATCTCGCTGATTTCATCCAAAAGAATGGTCCCGCCGCTGGCCAGTTCGAAACGTCCCAATTTACGGGTAATCGCTCCGGTAAAAGCTCCCTTTTCATGACCGAACAGCTCGCTCTCCAACAGGCCTTCAGGCAGGGAAGCGCAGTTAACCGCAATGAACGGCCCCTTGGCCCGCGATGAATTCTGATGCAGATAGCGGGCGAACAACTCTTTACCGGTGCCTGATTCCCCCGAGATAAGCACTGTGGCCCGGCTGTCGGCCACGGATTTGGCCATTTCCAGAAGCTTCAGCATGCGCGCGTCCTGGGTGACAATGGCGCGGTCTCCGCTGGCGGCGGTGATCAAAGGAGGCAGGGGGCGCAGCATACGCTGGGAAAGCTCCTCTAAAAGCTCCACCGTGACCGGTTTCAAAAGGAAATCGGCCGCCCCTTCTTTCATGGCCTCAACCGCGTTTTTAACCGAACCCTGGCCGGTGAGGATAACTACCGGGGTGGTGGGGTCACTGCGCTTGACCCGGCGCAGAACTTCCATGCCCCCGGCTTCGGGCAGATTAAGGGCGGTTATAACCAGATCAAAGGGATTGCCCTCGTCCAAAACGGCCAGAGCGCCGGCCCCGGTGCCGCTTATTCTGGGTTGATGCCCCATCCGGGAAAGATAGCCGGCCAGGCGTTTGCATAAATCCTGGTCTGAATCCGCTATGAGTATTCTTTTGCCATCTTCCATGCCGTATTACCATTATTCCTCAATGAATATGCCACAATTACATCACAGTCTCTAACTATAGCGCATTTTGGCGAAACCGGCCAAAACCGGCCCCGGATTTTTGAAATTTCTGAAATATCACCGTGCCGCCAAGGCCTGTCCACCCCCGGATCCGACCCTGGGCGGCCGGGGACAAGCCCTTTGCCCGGCCTCCTTTCAGTTGGCGGGCGCGGGTTCCCCGGCCGCGCCCGCGCCCGCCTCCCGCAGTTGCCGGCCCACCCGCTGCAACTCCGGAGCCATCCTGTAATCGGCCAGTATGGTTTGGGCTGTGTCCGACCAAGGGGAAATATTAAGCCCGGCCAGTTCCTCCAGGCTTTTCATCATTTCCCCCGTCTGTCCCAGCGCGCGCTGGGACAGAAAGATCTCATATAAAACCGGCGCCCTGTCCTTGGGATCCCGGCTCAATTGCAAAGCCTTTTGCAAATAGCCCAACGCCGCGTTCTTGTCGTCAAGGCGCTGGGCCAGCACTCCCGCCTGCAAGGTGGTGAGCAGGCGCAAGCTGCGCATGGCCTCCTGATCCGGTTCTTTGCCCAGTTCATATTCGGCCAGGTCAAGGGAACGCAGGGCGTCTTGTTCCCGCCCCGGCATATGGGAGAGGGCCGTCCCCAGATTCATGAAGGCCTGGCCGGCGTAATTGTCCGGCATATCTCTTTTAATCAAAGCCTGGAGCGCCAGCGCCGCCTCAGAATAGCGGCCCCGGCGGTTTAAGCTTACCCCCTCCAAAAACAGAAATTCCTGCTGCCGCTCCGGATCCAGCTCGTCCAGGTTGACTTCTTTTAACACCTCCAATACTTCTTCCTGTTTATCTTCCACAAACAGGTTGCGGGCCGCGTCCACCCAATAATTGGGTTTTCCGGGATTACGAGCTCCCAGCACCTGCCAGAGGTGGGCGGCCTTATCATAGAGGCCGCTGTTTTCATAACCCCAGGCCAGCATCTGGAGCATGTCTTCCGATTCCGGCTGCTTCAGGTGAGGACGAAGACGCACATATTCTTTCAGCAGGCCGGCGGGATCGTTTTCATCCCGCAATTCCCGCAGCCGGGCGCGCGCGGACAAGTCCAGGACATATTCCGTTTCCGTGCGGAAAATGGTTTCCGGATGCCCGCTCAACAGATCCTGAGCGGTCTGGATGCTCTGGCTGAAGGCGGTTGTTTTATAATACCAAACCGCCAGTTTGAGAGTGGCCAATTGCCCCACCGGCTTACTCGCGAATTGTTCCATGGTATTCAGATAAATCCGGTAGGCCGCGTTGTTGGGCCTCACCTGAAAAACTTCCCAGGGGTGTTCACTGTCCTCCTCCTCCACTTCCGCCAGGCGCATTTTAGCCACCTGGCCGCCTTCACTGTTGGGGAAAGAAGCGACCGCCTGATTATAGATTTCGCCGGACGCCCGGTAGGCCTTTTCAAAACGGTAGGTATCTCCTATTCTGGTGAGCAGAATATCTCCGTCCTTGATGGAGCCGGGCTGCAGATTATAAGCCCAGAGCAGATAATCGCGGGCCTTGCCGTAATCTTGAAGCTGATAATGGGCTTCCCCCAGATAGTGAAGCATTTCCGGCTGCTCCAGATACATTCCAGGATTGCGGGCCAGCAGGGCGTCAATCATGGTGATGGCGTTTTGCCACTGGGCCAAGCCGAAATAAGACTGGAGCAGGCCCATATAGGCGCTGTTGGTGATGGCGCTGTCCGGCCAGAGGACGAGGGCGTTGGTGAACATTTCAATAGCCCGGCCGTAATTGCCTTCACTGTTCTCCAGATTGCCCAGATATATCTGCGACCAGGCGGCGGCGTCACTGTCGCGATAACGGCTCTGCAACCATTGATAATAAGCCCTGGCCCGATAATTTTCTCCAGCCATACCGGCTGCCCGGCCCATCATGAGCATGGCTTTGGGCACTTGATCGGAATCAGGATAATTGACCATAGCCGCCTGATACATATCCATGATCCGGGTATAATAAAAAGTTATGTCATGTTGATTCATGCGAAAATAGGCCTCCGCCATGCCATAGGCCGCCTTGGCCGCCTGCTCCGGGGAAGGGCTGGATTGCAGCACATTTTCAAATCCGCTCAGGGCCTCGCTGTAACGGCCTTCTTCCAGGCTGGTTACAGCCGCGGCCAGATCCCCCCCTGCCAGGGAAGCGCCCACCATACCGCCCTGGGGCTGCCGGTCGCCTACGGCGGCCGGCGGGCCCTCGCTGTCGTCAGGGCCGGCGACTACCGTAAGACCGCCGGGGGCAACGGGGGGAAGCAGCGGAGGCATAGCGCCGCGGGCGCTATGCCCTTGCACCTGGGCCACCGAAGAAGGAGACAGTAACAGATCATCCTCATCGCCATCGGGTAGCGGCCCGGCGGCGGAAAGCGAAGAGCTTGCCGGTTCCTGGGTCAGAGCGCCGCTGGGCAGACTGCTGGGCGCCGGCGGAGGGGAAGGTATCTCCACCGGCCTGCCGCTGGGCGGAGGCGGCGGAGGCACTCTGCTCCCGGCCAGGATCATATCCAGAATCAGACCGTCATCCTGAGGGGCAATCTGGTAACTGTCCAACTGCCGGGAGAGTTTGAGCATAACCGCAAACGGTTGAAGATTTTGTATTTCCATGGCCAGCACCCGTTCATCGCTGCCGTATATCTGTACTTCCGGATCCAGCCCTCCCCGCTCCAGATTGAGGAGAACCACATCGCCGTTGCCGTGTACTGTGGCGGACATGCGCTTGTCGCCGCTTAATTGGAGACGCACCGCGTCGGAACGGCCTCCCAGGGTAATGGCGGTGATTTGGGGAGGGGCGTCATTGGCCGCGGCTCCGGCCGGCGGCAGAATCCCTCCGCGGAATTCCAGGGTGAGAATGTTGCTGGTTTCGTCAAAAGAAGGCTGGACGGTGGCTCCGGCGCCGCGGGTCCGAATAATGATATCCAGTCCCTGGGAATTGCTGTTGGCGGTGACTGCCTCTATTATGGAATCACCGCCCGGAACCGGCATGCCGGTTCCCGATATGCTGCCGGGCAGGCGCAAAGCGACCACGCGGGGGTCCAGCAGATCCAGGGAGTATTCCGCCGGCATGTCAAAAAATAAGAGCAGCCGGCTGATCTGGCCTTCGGAAGTCAGGCTGGCCTGATTCAGACGGGCCGCCCAGACGCCGCCTGCGTTCAGCAACAGGATTAAAATGGCCAACAGAGCGGTTTTGATTGGAAGGCTCCTTAAACTTTGCGCCAATCAAACCCCGGTCAGGCGCTGCCGCCGTTTTTGCCATCAGGTTCAATTAAGCCTTTTTTCTTTATTTTTTCCACCAAGGTGGTGCGGTTAAGCCCCAGCAGCAAGGCGGCCTGATTTTTGACCCAGCCGGCTTTTTCCAGGGCTTTAACAATGAGATTGCGCTCAAATTCATCCACCGCGCTGTTGAAATCAATCCCGCTTGCCGGCAGTTCCCAAGGCGTGGGCGCGCCTTGGCCGCCGCTTTTTAATTCGCGCAGCTTGGGAGGCAAATCCTCAACCTGAAGCACCGGCCCGTTGGCCAGAATCACCATCCGCTCCAGGAGATTTTCCAGCTCTCTTACATTGCCGGGCCAGTTGTAGCGCATGAGTCCTTCCAGCACCTCTGGAGACATCTGTTTTTCCTCCAGGCCTTTAACGCGAGTTAATCTCTCCAGAAAATGCCGGCATAACAAAGCGATATCCCCGCGCCGCTCCCGCAGAGGAGGGACGTTTACGGGAATGACGTTAAGACGGTAATAAAGATCCTCGCGAAAAGTCCCATCTTCCACTTTTTTGCGCAGATCGCGGTGGGTGGCGGCAATGACCCGGATATCGACGGCAATGGTGCGGGTTCCGCCCACCCGCTCAAACTGATGTTCCTGCAGGGCGCGCAGCAGTTTGACCTGCAGGCTGGGCGACATATCGCCGATTTCATCCAGGAAAATAGTTCCGCCGCCGGCCAGCTCAAAGCGACCCGGCTTGCTCTTGATGGCCCCGGTGAAAGCTCCTTTTTCATGGCCGAAGAGTTCGCTCTCCAGCAAGTCCTCAGGTATGGCGCCGCAGTTTACCGGAATCAAGGGTTTTTCGCTGCGGTTGGAGTTATGGTGGATGGCTCTGGCCACCAGCTCCTTGCCCGTGCCCGACTCACCCAGGATCAGCACCGTGGCGTCAGTGGCGGCCACTTTATGAATCAGGCGGAACACCTCCTGCATGGGTCCGCTCTGACCCACTATACTGTCAATATTATAATTTTCTTTCTGTTGCTGTTTTTGACGGTTTTCCCGGCGCATGGCCCTGTATTCCAGAGCGTCGTTTAAGCTGGACAGCAATTCCTCCGGCAGGCTGGGATCAGGCAGATAATCGAGAGCGCCCAGGCGCACCGCCTCCACCGCTCCGGCGACAGTCGCCCGGCCGGCCAGGCAAATAAGGCTGGTCTCCCTGAAATTGCCGCTTATATGAAGAAGCAGATCGAAATAGGCGTCGCCGGGCAGGGAGTCACTCAAAAAAACAAGATCAAAGAAACCCTGCTCCAACTGGCTCAAGGCCAATTCGGGCGTTGCGGCCAGCGTCACGCCGTGCCCCTGATTTTCGAACACTTCCGACATGGCCAGCGCCTGGGCCTTGCGGCCGTCGATTATGAGAATAAAAATTTTATGTTCCACACTCTCTCTTCTGGAGATTAAATATCCAAGACGAGACCTGCCGCCAATTGCCATGGGTAAGGGGAAACGCGCTTTATAAAAAGCGCGGCATCAAGGATTTGACGCGTCAATCTTTCGACACTATTATTTTTATCTATTTTTTGACACTTTACAAGTCTTTATTTAAAAAACCATATTTGAGACCTTTTGCCAATCGCCGTCCATGACAATTTGCAGAGCATACCTAGCTTTAAGCGCGGTTTTGCTAGGTATGCCAAATAACAAGTATTTTTCAAATAATTGTTATTTGGCGGGCCATCCATGGCCCACAGAGACCTCCGTATATTTAAATATGCAGAGGTCTCGAATCAGTAGTGCTTATCGGTCCGGACATCCCGGCTCCTGACGGCGCCAAATTGATGTAAGCAAGGTCAGAAGCCGGATCAGCCTAAAGACCGGGCGCGGGAAAGCCCTGGCACAGGCTTTCCACCTGCTTTTTGATGGCGCTCAAGAGGGACTGATTATCAGCGTCTTCAGCTATTTGTTTTATAAATTCAGCCAATCTGGTCATTTGCGGCTCTTTCATGCCCCGGCTGGTGACAGCCGGAGTGCCTAACCGTACTCCGCTGGGATCATTGGCCGGCCTGGGATCAAAGGGAATTTTGTTGGCGTTGGCCACCAGCCCGGCCTTTTCCATAGCCACTGCCAATTTTTTGCCGGTCAGATTTTTGGAACTGGCGTCCAGCAATATGAGATGGGTGTCCGTGCCCCCGCTTATCAGGTTGAATCCGCCCCCAAGCAAACCCTGGGCCAGAGTGCGGGCATTTTTGACTACCTGATGACAATATTCAATATATTCCGGAGCAGTCGCTTCCTTGGCGGCCACGGCAATGGCCGCGGTCACATGATTGTGCGGCCCTCCTTGCAAACCCGGGAACACGGCCTTGTCAATAGCCCCGGCCCATTCCCGGTTGGACATAATGACCCCGCCCCGCGGTCCGCGCAGGAGTTTGTGGGTAGTGGTGGTCACAATATGGGCATGGGGCAGAGGGTGAGGATGGTCGCCGGACAGGCACAAGCCGGAAAAATGGCTGATATCGGCCATGAGTACCGCTCCCACTTCATCCGCAATGGAACGGAAGGCGGCGAAATCTACGGTCCGGGGATAGGCGCTGCCTCCGGCAATAATCATCCGCGGCCGGCATTGGCGGGCCAAAACACGAATCTGTTCATAATCCAGAAGCCCGCTTTTGCGATCCAGGCCATAGGAAAATACCTCATAAAGCTTGCCGGAAAAACTGACTTTGGCTCCGTGCGTCAAGTGCCCCCCGGCGGACAAATCCATGCCCATTACCCGATCTCCGGGTTTCAGCACGGCCATATATACGGCCTGATTGGCCGGGCTGCCCGAATACGGCTGAACATTGACATGCTCCGCCCCAAACAGGGCTTTAAGGCGGTTAACCGCTATTTCCTCGATCCGGTCAATGAATTCCTGCCCCTGATAATAACGCTGATAAGCATATCCTTCAGAATATTTATTGGTGAGACAGGAACCGGTGGCCCGCATAACCGCGGCCGAAGCGTAATTTTCCGAGGCGATCAATCTTACCACTGTGGCTTGACGGCGGGCTTCCTGTTCTATCAGGTCATTTATCTCCGCATCTACCTGCGCCAGATTCTTCATACTAAAAATCCTTAAACTTGAGTAATTAAAAAAATTTCCCGCCAAAGCCAAAAGGCCGGCCCCGCCGGCCGGCCAAGGCCAGGAGCAGACGCAAAACAGGAGCTGTCTTCCCGCGTTGCAGAGCCAGCCGCCAGGCCTGGCTTTTACTGAAAAAAGCGCCTTCACTGATTTCCGCGGGATCAGGCGCCGGGTCTGTATAAGTCACTGCCCCGTAGATTTTGGCGAAAGCATGGTCTGTGGCCGGCTGAGGAGACAATATGCCCAGATAACGGCAGGGCAGTATGAGGTTTAATTCCTCATAGAGTTCCCGGTAGGCGGCACGGAGATAACTCTCTCCGGATTCCACATGGCCTCCGGCCGAAGAGGTCCAGAGGCCGGGATGATTGTCCTTCTCCATACTGCGCTTTTGCAGGTATAAACGCCCCCGTTTATCAAAGACCAGGACATGCACGGTACGGTGCATCAGTCCCAGGCGGTGGATATCTTTTCTGAATTCCAATCCCAACTCCTGATCCTGGCGGTTGACCACCGGCAGTAATTTACCTAAATCTTTATTCATAATGCCACCTTGCCTTTATTGGCGTCAGTTAAACAATTCATCCTCGAAAAATCCTTCCGCGCCCCCGGTGCCGCCCACTTCTTCCATTAAAGTGGCGGCGGTGGGAATATCCCCGCCAGGTTCAGTGCCGCGCAGGTAGGCCTCAAAACCTGCCACGCCTTCCCCCTTCACCAGGCTTATGCCTTCCGGAATAGGGAAAATGGACGGTTCCATATCCGCCAGGGCCGCTTGCATGAACAGTTTCCAGATAGGCCCGGCCGCCCGGCCGCCCTGTTCATAATAACCCATGGATTTATTGTCATCCCGGCCTACCCATACCCCGCAGATTATCTGGGGAGAAAAACCGACGAACCAGGCGTCGCGGGTGTCATTGGTGGTGCCGGTCTTGCCGGCCAGAATATATTCGGGGATATTCATGGCCGCCCCGGTACCCTGGACGATTACCCCCCGCAGCAGATGAGTCATGACAAAAGCCATGGCCGGGCTGATTACCTGACTGATGACAGGACGGCTTTCATAAATGATGTTGCCGTGCCGGTCCAACACCTTTTCCACCATAACCGTATCCACCAGCCTTCCCTGATTGGCAAAAACGGAAAAAGCCCTGGTATGTTCCAGTACCGTGATATCGCCGGCCCCCAACCCCAGAGAAAGCCCGGCCGGCATTTCCCCTTTGAAACCGAAACGTTTCAAATAAGTCAGGGTATAATCCAGGCCCAGATCAGCCAGCATTTTGACTGTGGGCACATTACGGGACAGTTCCAGAGCCCGGCGCACCGTAATGGCCCCCAAGAATTTGCCGTCAAAATTCCGGGGCCGCCACACCCCTCCCGGCTGGCTCAAGTCGGGGAATTCCGCCGGCGTGTCATTGAGCATGGTGCCGGCTGTATAAGGAAATTCGGGCCGATCCAGGGCCGCGCAATATATATAGGGTTTAAAAGAACTGCCCGGCTGGCGGATCGCCTGGATGGCCCGGTTAAACTGGCTTTCCTGGTAATCGCGGCCTCCCACCATGGCGCGCACCCGTCCGCTTCCCGCTTCCAGGGCCACCAGGGCCGACTGAGCCACCGGCGGGCGGCGCAGGGACAAATCCCACCTTCCCTTCTCCTGATTATAAGCCACAGTCTCCACCAGCACCACCTGGCCAGGTGAAAACATCCGGCGCACATCATTGAGGCCGGAATTCCACAGCCGCAAATCCGCCAGGCTCAAAGCGCCCTGCTCATCATCCAAACGCAGAATAAGCTCCTGGGGGGAAGGCGCCTCCACAATCAAAGCCTCCGTTATCCTGCCCGGTTTCAGCCTCGCCGGCCCCAAAGGGGCGGCAAGGGCCTGGGCCAATTCTTCCGGGCTGAGTACGCGCAAAGGGCCGGGATAGCCTTTACGCCTGCTCATCTGCAACAGCCCCTGACCGATAGCTTTGCGGGCCATCTGGGTCTGAGCGGGATCACAGGCGGTATAGACGGTAAGCCCGCCTTCCAACACCGCGCTTTTGCCGAAACGCTCATCCAGCCATTGCCGCACCGCTTCGCTGTAGTAGTCGGCTTCCACCATGCGGGGCCGGTGAATACGCACCATAAGCTGGGCGTTCATGGCCTCGGCAGCCTGCTGTTTGGTGATAAATCCTTCTGCCAGCATCCGGCCTATGGTATATACCTGACGGGTGCGGGCCCGGCGGGGATACTGGATGGGGCTGTAACGGCTGGGCGCCTGCACCAATCCGGCCAGCAAAGCCGCCTCGGCCAGATTGACGTCTTTGGCCGGCTTGCCGAAATAAGTCTGCGCCGCCGCCTCCACTCCATAGATATGGTTTCCCAGAAATATCTGATTGAGATATAAATAGAGAATTTCTTCCTTGCTTAAGTGCTGCTCCATCTTCCAGGCCAGAATAAGTTCCTGCAGTTTGCGGATGAAAGTGCGCTCCGGGGTCAGAAGCAGAGTTTTGGCCACCTGCTGGGTAATGGTGCTGCCCCCCTGGATAACCCGGCCGGCCATAAGATTATTGATTGCGGCCCTGATTATCCCCCATAAATCGAATCCGGGATGTTGGAAAAAATTGCCGTCCTCGGCGGCGACAAAGGCCTGAATCACATGGGGAGGGAGATCCTGAATTTGAATGACATAGCGGCGCTGGTCATAGTATTCGGCCATGAGCGAGCCGTCTTTGGCCACCAGTTGGGTAACCGCCGGGGGCTGGTAGTCGCTTAAGCGTTCAATGCGGGGCAGGTCTTCATTAATAAAGAACCAAATCACCGCTCCGGCAATTATTCCCAGAACACCCATGATTAACATGAAAAATAGGAATCCGAGCAGAAAGCGCCCAAGCCGGGAACGCTTTTTTTTGCCTCGGGGACGCTTGCCCGGCCCTGCCGCCGGAGCGGCGTTTTTCCTCTCCGGAGGAGGGCTTACAGCGATATATGCCGGCGGAGTTATTTCAATATCCATAATGGGACGCTACCTTTTTTTACAGCACAATTTTAAGGTATAATCGAAAAATAACAAGAATCAAAGCATTGCCGGTCAGCCGGACGGACAACCCCGGCAAAATAATCGCCGGTTCGGATATGACAGCGCGCGCGTTAAAAGCAAGGAGAAATTATGCCGAGTTATATGGCCTTTTGCCTGGCGGACAGAGAATTCCTGCGGGGAGATGATTTACAGGATGTACACATCTTGCGGCTTAAGTATACAATCGACGGCGCTCAGGAAAAACTCAGCTTCGTAAAGAAAAAAGAAGACCATGCGGCTAAAACCCTGTGCGGTCATTTCACCCGCCGGGCGAAAATAGCCTTTCACGCGCTGGATCCGGTTTTTCTTTTGCAAAAAGATGAAGCCATTATCCAACGGCCCACTCTTAATTACTATTCGGTCAATTTTGTTCAGTTGCCCAATATGGAGCGGTTTCGTTTATTTCTGGCCCGCAAGCAGAGCGAAACCGCCCTGTGCGGTCAGTGCGTGGCCTGGTTTTACGCCAACAGCGATCTTTAAACCGGGCCGGCCGGCAGGGCAGCGCTCAACCCCGGCCGGAGCTTAAGCTTGTGTTTTTATAGTTTTTAATTTATAATTGACCAAACTTAATTTTTACTGCCGCCTGTCGGCGCCCATGGGGCCTGTTCAAAAAACCATCTGATAATATTAAGATTAACATAAAATCAGCATAACTGTGCTATTTACATAATTTTTACTGCCTGATTTTTGAAGAAACGGGAATTTACGATGAAAAAATTACAAAACATTGCCGCCGGCCTGAGTTTCCTGCTGCTGGCCGCGCTCATCATGCCCGGCCCGGCCCGGGCGCAGAACCCGGCGCCCGCGGATATTCTGGTGGTGGCAGGCAGTATAACCAATATCCACGGCAAGGGCATGAATGACGCCACGGTGCGTATTTTCATAAATCAGGAAGAAATCAATGTAATCCATACCGGTAAAGAAGGACGCTTTTATGAACAGACAGCCCTGCCCCAAGGCGTCAAGGACGGCGATTCCACCCTTACCATGAGAGTGGAGCGGGCCGGCTATATTAACCAGACAGTGCCGGTGGACAAAATTCTCGACTATGGCTATGACAAAAACGGCAGCCGGATCTATGCCTCCCAGACCAATATCATCATGGACAACGATATAAACGCCGCTTTCTGGATCGCCACCGGGGTACTGATTCTCATTTATATCCTGATTGCCGCCGAACTCCTTCACCGCACTTTGGCCGCCTTTTTGGGCGGCGCTCTGCTCCTGGCCATATCCTACACCATCGGCAGCTTTAATCCCGACTATTTCATTGTCTCTTTTGAGGCGGCCATGTCCGCTATCGACCTCAATGTGGTCTTTCTGCTCATGGCCATGATGATGATAGTGGGGGTCACCAAAAAAACCGGCCTCTTTCAATGGATGGCCTACAAGGCTTTTCATATCGCCCGGGGCAATATTTTCATACTCGCCGCCGTTCTCATGTTTATAACCGCCTTTGTCTCCGCTTTTCTGGACAATGTCACCACCATGCTGCTGATTATCCCGGTGACCCTGGAGATATCCCGAACTTTGAAACTCAATCCCATTGCCCTGCTCATGCCCGAGGTCTTTGCCAGCAATGTAGGCGGCACCGCCACTTTGATCGGAGATCCGCCCAATATTCTCATCGGATCTTACGCTCATCTGTCTTTCATGGACTTTGCCCAGAACCTGACTTTGGTATGTGTAATATGCCTGGCTGCCACCATTCTTTATATGCTGTGGCTGTTTCGTAAAGACTTACGAGCCGCCAAAGTTGAGGATATCGGCCGGACCGTCGCCGCGCTGAGACAGGAATACCGCATAACTAATTCCAAGCTTTTGGCCCAGTGCCTGCTGCTTCTGGCTCTCACCGTGTTTTTGTTCATGATTCACGGGCTGCTGCACATGGAGCCAAGTGTGGCCGCCCTTTTGGGGGCTTCCCTGCTTCTGGTGATCAGCCGGGTTGATATTGTGGAGATTCTGGAAAAAGAAATAGAGTGGCCCACCCTTGTTTTTTTCATCTTCCTGTTTGTGGTCATTGGCGCGGCTGAAGATACCGGGCTTATCCAGGTGGTGGCCGAGTGGGTCCGGGATATGAGCCAGGGCGATCTGATACTGGCCATGATGCTGATTCTCTGGGTCTCCGGAGTGGCTTCCGCGCTCATTGACAACATTCCCTTTACCGCCACCATGCTGCCGGTTGTGGCCTTCCTGACCGAGAGCATACCGGGAGCGGGCGGAGGTATACTGTGGTGGTGTCTGGCCTTGGGCGCCTGCCTGGGCGGCAATGCCACCATGATCGGCGCCAGCGCCAATGTGGTCACCGTGGGTATGGCGGATAAAGCCGGATATTCCATAACTTTCATGAAATATATGAAAGTGGCGGCCTTGCCTACAGCCATCACTCTGATTATTTCCTCACTGTGGCTGCTTTATGTGGATCTGCCCCACACTCTCGGAAATTAAGCGCTTGGAGGCGCGTGGTAACTTTTTATGCTTGATTTACGTGATTTAAGTAAACAGGAACTTGCCCTGCTGCTGGAAGAAATGGGAGAAAAACCCTTCCGCCTGGGCCAGTTGCTGCGCTGGCTGTACCGGGGCCGGGCGCGCGGCGTCAGCGCCATGAGCGATTTGAGCCAGGATCTGCGCCGCCGCTTAAGCCAGAGGGCCGGCCTGACCCAGATGACGCCTGAGCGGGTGCTGTTGAGCAAGGACGGCGCCCGTAAGCTCATCTTCCCCGCGGGAGAGGGACAGGCCATTGAAAGCGTCCTTATCCCTGAAGAAGATCATTACACCTTATGCCTATCCACTCAGGTAGGCTGCCGTATGGCCTGCGCCTTCTGCCGCACGGGGCAAATGGGCTTCAGCCGCAACTTAAGGCCGGGAGAGATAAGCGGACAGATTTTAAGCGCCCTGGATCTGCTGGGGGATGAATCTCTGCCTTTGACCAACCTGGTTTTCATGGGCATGGGTGAACCTCTGGATAATCTGGACAATCTCCTCCCGGCCCTGGAACACATTCTCTCTTCAGAAGGGCTGGGATTCAGTCAGCGCCGGGTCACCGTCTCCACCGCCGGCCTGCCCGGTGAGCTTGAACGTTTAGGACGCGCCACTCCGGCCAGCCTGGCGGTCAGCATCAATGCTCCTGACGATGAACTGCGCGACCGGCTCATGCCTGTAAACCGGCGCTTTAACCTGGACGACTTAAAAGCGGTGCTTCTGAACTACCCTCTGAAACCCACCCGGCGCATTACTCTGGAATATGTGCTTCTGGCCGGGATCAACGATCACCCCGCCCAGGCCCGGCAACTGGCCATGTGGTGCCGGGGGCTGCGCTGCAAAGTAAACCTGATCCCTTTTAATTCCCACTCCGGCGCCCAATGGCGCGCCCCGGAAAACAATACCGTTCTGGCTTTTCAGGAAATACTGGCAAGCCACAATCTCACCGCCCTTGTCCGCCGCTCCCGGGGCCGGGATGTGGCCGCCGCCTGCGGCCAACTGGCCGGAGAAGCGGCGGGTGATGGTCTTTCTTCACTCTGAAACGTCTCCTAATGAACTTTTGCGGACACGGCGCCCGCCTACAGCCGTCCGCCGTCGGCAGACCATGTACTCCCGGTGACATAACTGCTCGCGCTTTCCGCCAAGGTTACATAAAGCGGAGCTAATTCCACCGGTTGGCCTACACGTCCCAGCGGCGTCGAGGCGTTGAGGCTTGGAATGTTATTGGCGGGAGCGCCAAAGTAAATTTGCATTGGAGTCCAGAACGGTCCGGGGGCGACGCCGTTCACCCGAATGCCGCGTTTGGCGACCTGTTTGGCAAGGGCGCTGGTAAAAGCGACGATCGCGGCCTTGGTGGCGCTGTAGCCAAGAAATGCCTCGCTGGGTGAAAAGGCTGTGACCGAAGCCGTAAACACGATGGCGCTTCCCGGCTTCATCACCGCGACGGCGGCCTTGGACAACCAGAACGGCGCGTACAGGTTGGTCTTTATGGTCTGGTCAAATTTCTCGCTTGGATGCTCAAGAATGTCAGGTAAAAACCACCCGTAGCCGGCGTTGTTGACGAGGATGTCGAGACCGCCAAGATTGCTTTCAGCCTTGGCAATCAGATTTCTGCAGAATTCCTCCGTGCGGAGGTCGCCGGGAATTGCGATGGCTTTGCGGCTCTCGCCGCGGATGAGGTTGATCACCTCTGCGGCGTCCGCTTCTTCCTGGGGCAGGTAGTTGATCGCGACGTCGGCGCCTTCGCGGGCATAGGCGATTGCGGCCGCGCGTCCGATGCCGGAGTCAGCGCCGGTGATCAGAGCGCGTCGTCCGGCAAGGCGCCCGGCGCCCCGATAACTCGTTTCGCCGCAATCAGGTCTCGGCGTCATGTCACCTTGAAGGCCAGGCCAAGCCTGAGCCTGGGCCGGTTGATCGTTGGGAAATCGGGTGCGCGGGTCTCTTAGCGGCTGAACATCGCCGCCGGGAAGCGCGGCCGCGGCAGGGAAGCTGCCGCCAGGCCCGGCAATAATCGCGCCTTTCATCAAGGAACGGCGGCTTGTAACGACGGCGCCTGCGATTCTTGAGCCATCTGTGCCTGTTGTCTTTTTAGTCATCTCAGTTCACCTTCTTGATAAGTTTATTGGGACAGTTAGCCCAAGTTTAACATTTATCCTAAGGAAGCGCTAATTAAATGGGTCATTTGCGATCGTCATTGGTCTGATTTTTTTGTATACTTTCTTTATTCTCAAGGGAGGTAGACTATGCATCAGCCTGATTTCAGCGACATTGAG
>JAIRYI010000082.1 GCA_031267815.1 Desulfarculales bacterium
CTCCAGGCTCGCCCGCGCCGGCTATTGCCCCGGCCGCCTGGCTTTCATTGCCGGTGGCGGCAATTACTTCAAGAGTAATATCTTCCGCACCTTCACCGTCTCCGTTAAGATGTACCACCGCTTGCAACACCAGATCGCCCAAGTTGGACAGATCAAAGGCAGGACCGGAAGGCCCACCGGTGGCGTCCACCCGGCCGGTAAGGGTTATCTGGAACTGCCCGTTGCTATCAGGCAGAATGGAACCGTCAGCCTGGAGGTCAATCTTCACATAACCGCCATCGATCAGGGCCTGCAAGGCGTCGCTGGGAACCAGATGATAGTCAGACCCAACTTCAGCGCCGCCGCCAACTTTAAAAGTGACAACCATATCCTGAGACATAAGCTGATTGCCGGCAAAGCCCTGATAAGCCTGATCCGGATTGTGGGGATCCTGCAAAGTGATCTGGAAGCTGAAAGTTTTATCCGCCTGACCTTCATATAAAGAGTCCGGGCCGGCATTGCTCAAACCAACCACCGGGCCGTCTTTTTCCCCGGCTTCGCTCACCCCGTCGCCGTCGCCGGCCAGAGTGTCGTCGCTGATGGCAAAAGAGACTTCCTGGTTCAGGACGGTATCGTTAATCGCCCCTCCCACGCTGACCACGGTCAGAGAAATGTTTTTGGGGCCGTCATCAATATGATCATCCACCAAAGTGAAAGGTATGGCCACATTCTGGGCGCCGGAAGGAATGGTGATGGTAAGCTGCTGGGAGGAAGGATCGTAGCTAACCACCAAACCGGCAGGCATGGTGTAACCGGGGGGCAGGCTCACTCCTTCGGGCAGCAGGCCGTCCAGATTGGCCAGATCCGCCCGGTAAACAGGGTCGCCCTGATCAGAGGAATAGCGGTTTTGCGGCTGCATGAGATCCTGCAGCAATTGAACGCTGTCAGTGTTAATCGCCAAAGTTACGGTAATGGGGCCGGCTGCCGGCCGATCCAGATTAAGGGTGAAAAACAGGCCCTGCTGGCTTTCATTGATGCCGTCGCCCCAGATGGAAAGGAAATCAATGCCAAGATTGGCATTCATGTCCAAAGCGCCGGCTCCGTTAATATCGGGAGCGTTATAGTCCAGCCCGTCCGCGTCCAAACGGCCCAGAGCGCCGAAACCGCCCAGAAGCGCGCCCGGATCGCTACGGTATTCACCCGATCCGCCGCCGCCGCCGCCACCACCGCCGCCGCCGCCCGCCGCGGTGGCGAACTGTTCGTCGGTCACGCCCAAAGAAGCCAGCAAGTCATGGGCTGAATATTCATTGCCGGCAGTATCGGCAAGCTCCGGACTGTTGCCCGCTTCCGCCGACGCGCTGATCAAGCCTTCAAGAACAAGAATCGAACCGTCGGGGAAACGTAATTCCAGATTGCCGTCCACCACGTTCCATTCGGCTTCACTCATATCAAACCCAAAGTTCAAAGCCGCGCCCGGTTCCACGGGGACAACCACTCTCTGTCCAGCTGCCGGTTTGACAATTCCATTCATTAATTCAGCCATTTTATCTCTCCTTAAAATTTACTAAGCAAATTCGCGCTTAAAGGATTTCTTTCTTAATCAAAATACGGACTTCAGCCTTCAACACAACCTTTTCTGTAAAACCAAATTAACAAACATCAAATTCCTGGCCGGCATAGATCTTCTCTGCCAGCTTATCTGTGAGTATACAAACTGTTTTTGACAAGCTCGGACAAAACTCGTCTCCGAAAACAGCCAAATTCGCCAAAAATATTGTTTTTTTGACCTTTAATCGTCAAATATGGACAAATGATCCAATCGCCGTCCAATCGCCATCCATGGCAACCGGCAACAGGCCCCCATCCGGTAAAAACCGCCGGAGGGGCGGCGGGAAGATAATTATGGCTATCATTATTTGTTTACTTATATCTTCAAGGGGTGTATCATAAACAATAACTGCTTGATGTGTCATCAGCTTCCCTCCTCCTTCGGCAAAATTTTTTGAGGCAAGGCCCGCGGCAGGAGCAACGCTATTACCAAGGATATAAAAATTATGTTAGGTATAAGGGTCGCCGGTACTGGTTATCATGTGCCGGACAAAGTGCTGAGTAACAAAGACTTGGAAAAAACGCTTGATACCACTGATGAATGGATTGTCAAACGCACCGGCATCCATGAGCGCCGGATCGCTGAACCCCATGAAACAAGCAGCGATCTGGCTCTGATTGCCTCCCGCGACGCTCTCAAAGCCGCCGGCCTCAGCGCCCGGGACTTGGACTATATTGTAATGGGAACCATTACCCCGGATATGGCCTGCCCCTCCGGCGCCTGCTTTCTGGAAGGCAAACTGGGAGCTGATAAAGCGGTGTCTTTTGATGTGGTGGCAGCCTGTTCCGGTTTTATCTTTACTCTGGATGTGGGCCGCCGCTTTATCCAGACCGGAGCGCAAAATGTCCTGGTGGTGGCCGGGGAAATAATGACCAGGGTGCAGGATTGGACAGACAGAGCCAATTGCGTCCTCTGGGGCGACGGCGCCGGGGCCATGGTTTTGCAGCCGGGTGAAGGGAGACCGCAGCTGCTGGATATTTATACGGCCACCGACGGCGCCAACGGTCAGAACCTGCTGGTGCCGGGCGGGGGTTCGGCGACAACCCCTATTTCCCATGAATCAGTGGATCGCAAGCTCCATTCCCTGCGCATGCTGGACGCGGCCAATACCCTTAAAGTGGCGGTGCAGTATTTTTATGACGCGGTTAAAACCGTGCTGGACCGTCAGGGCTTCGCTTTCGCGGATGTTGATCATTTTGTGCCTCATCAGGCCAATATCCGCTTCATGCAGGCCCTGGCCAGACGCATGAACATAAGCATGGACAAGTTCATTGTCACCATCAACAAATATGGCAACATCAGCGGGGCAAGCTGCATTATCGCTCTGGCTGAAGGCATTAAAACCGGACGCATCAAATCCGGAGATCTGGTGTGTATGCCCGTATTTGGCGGCGGGCTCACCTGGGGGGCCGCCCTGATTCAATTCTGAAACCGCTTTGCAAATTCCCGCCGGCCCTGCTTTACCTCCCGGCGATTGATCTCTCTGACCCGCAGCGGGAGCAAGACGCCGCTGTCAGGGAGGGCCGACCCATGGAGCAAGCCCCCTGCGGGGTAATAGGCGCGCCTTTTTCCAAATTATTGATCCGTAGTATAATGTAACTCTTAAAACTGGATACTTTGGCAACTTGCCCGACCGCCCGTGGCTCCGTTGGAAACGCGTTTACGCGTTTTCAATGCCTTGGGCGATCTCTGAAATATGAAGATGAGGGAAAAGACAAAAGAAACTGAATTTGACTGTCGAAAAAAGGAGACCACTTTTTGAATATGTTTATTCATGAAATCACGTTGAAGAATTTTCTGAGCTACGGAGAAACGTCTACGCCGCTTCCACTTAAGCAACTTAATGTGTTTATCGGCCCGAACGGATCAGGAAAATCCAACTTGCTTGAGGCAATCGAATTGCTTCGCAGCGCTCCTGAGCAATTTTTAAAACCCATCCGCGAAGGCGGAGGTGTGCGGGAATGGCTACGCAAGAGCGATTCCCAAGGTACGCCTGTCGCAACCTTAGATGCTGTTATCTGCTACCCTGAAGGGAACCAGAATCTTCGATATGCTATATCATTCACAGCGACAGGCCCGCAGTTTGAAATTACAGATGAACGCATTGAAAATGAAAAACCTGATCCCAGTAGAAGGACGCGGGATAACAAACCATATTTTTTCTATGAATATGATAACGGACGCCCCTACCGCCGAGACGGAACTGACGGAACGCCTTCCCGGATCCTTTTCCTTTTCTCTTGCCGGTTAATTGGGAAACTGGTATAAATTAATATTTTTAAGGAACAAGCAATAAAATATCCAAGAGGGGCGCAATGAAATTTACGGTGGAAGAAGTAAGTCCGGTCGAACGTAAACTTACGGTGGAAGTACCCGGAGAAGATATGGAGGCTGTGCGGCAGCAGGTTTTGCAAAAAATCAAGCGCTCGGCCAAGCTCAACGGCTTCCGCCCGGGCAAGGCGCCCACCGCCATGGTGGAAAACTACTATGCATCCCAGATCAATATAGAAACCATGGAAAAACTCCTGGACAAATATTATCCTGAAGCCGTTGCGGAAAGCGGGTTAACTCCGCTGAACCGGCCCAAATTTGATATATCTTCCATAAGCGGAGATTTTATCTTTTCCGCTCTGTTTGAAATCACGCCTTCTTTTGAACTGGATTCTTCTTCTTATCTGGGATTAGAATTACAGGATCCGAGTCTGGCTCCCGATGAAGCGGCTGTGGACAACACTATTGAGCATATCCGCAGTCATCAGGCGCGCCTGGTGGCGGTGGAAGAAACCCGCCCCGCCGGCGGCGAGGACGTGGTTATAGCTGACTACCAGATGTTTGATGTGGAAAGCGGCGAACCCATGGAAGACAAAATTTACAACGCTGAACTGGAACTGGGCAGGGACTTGCTCCTGGAACCCATTAAAACCGTTCTGACCGGAGCGGAAACCGGCCAGCGCCTGGAAACAGTGGTGGACTTCGGCCAAGAGGTACAGAATCCCAACCTGAGAGGGAAAAAAGCGCGTTTTGTCCTGGAGGTGAAAGGACTGAAAAAAAGAGAACTGCCCGAACTCAATCTGGATTTTGTGAAACAAATGTGGCCGGAAATGGAGTCGGTGGAACAGTTTAGAGAAAAGGTGGCGGCTGATCTGCGGGAACGGTTTCAGCAGCAGAACGATCAGAACCTGCGCCGGCAACTGATTGAAAAAATTTCCGCTCTGGCCGATTTTGAGATTCCTCCCAGCCTGATTCAGGCGGAAGAGGAGAATATGCTGACAAAATTCAAGAGTTATATGAAAAATGAAGGGGTGGATTCATTGCCGGGTTTTGATGACGCATCCCTGCGGGAGGAACTGAAAGGCAGCGCGGCCAAAAAAGTGAAAGCCGGGATCATTTTGAGCCGCATTGCCCAAATGGAAAACATTGAAGTGAAAGACGAGGATCTGGAAGATGAGTTCGCCCGCCTGGCAAATGGCCGGAGCATTGATGAAGTAAGAAATTATTTTATTAATAACAATATGTTATCAGTTGTAGGAGGACGCATTATAGAAAACAAAACCTTGCGCCGCCTGCGCGATGCCGCTAAAATAATTAAACCCGAAAACGAAGATTCAAAGTTAATTTAAAGTCATTTCATGAATGTATTCAAAATTAAGAAAGGCTGACATATCATGTTGATTCCCTTTGTAATTGAACAGACCAGCCGGGGGGAACGCTCTTATGATATTTACTCCCGGCTGCTCAAAGACCGGATTGTCATTTTGGGCCAACAGATAGATGATATGGCGGCCAATCTTGTCATTGCCCAATTGCTGTTTCTGGAAGCCGAAGACGCCGGCAAAGATATCCATTTATATATAAATTCTCCCGGAGGGGTAGTGACCTCGGGTATGGCCATTTATGACACCATGCAGTATATAAACTGCAAAGTAAGCACCTTGTGCCTGGGTCAGGCCAGTTCCATGGCGGCCTTTCTTCTGGCGGCCGGGGAAAAAGGCATGCGCTATTCCCTTCCCAACTCACGCATAATGATTCATCAGCCCATGGGCGGCTTTTCCGGCCAAGCCTCAGACATTGAAATTCACGCCCGGGAGATACTCAAACTCAAAGAGCAGCTAAATGTTATTTTAGCCTCCCATACCGGTCAGGCGGTGGAAAAAATAGCCCAGGATACGGAACGCGACTATTTCATGACCGGAGCCGAAGCTATGGATTACGGTCTGGTGGACAAGGTCATCAGCAAAAGAGAACTTAGTCTTTAGTCTGGGATAAGAACATTACGGCATTAATCTGAAAGCCGGGCTGATTACAAAAAAACAGGCGGGAGTTTTAATTAAATGAACAGAAACAATAAAGGCTCCGAGCTGGTTTGTTCGTTTTGCGGCAAAAGCCAGGTCGAGGTAAAAAAACTTATTGCCGGGCCTTCGGTGTATATCTGTGATGAATGCATTGAACTGTGCAACGAGATAATTGCGGAAGAGTATCAAAAAGAATCGGAAATATCCAGGGTTATTGTCCCCAAACCCAAAGAAATCAAGGGAATTATCGATGAATATGTCATAGAGCAGGAGCGGGCCAAAAAAATATTGGCGGTGGCTGTGCATAACCATTACAAGCGGGTGGATTCCCATGTGGATATGGGGGGAGTGGAACTGTCCAAAAGCAACATCCTGCTCATAGGCCCCACTGGCAGCGGCAAAACCCTGCTGGCCCAAACCTTGGCCCGCATTTTGAACGTCCCCTTCACCATAGCCGACGCCACCACCCTGACCGAAGCCGGCTATGTGGGCGAAGACGTGGAAAACATTATTCTGAGCCTGCTTCAGGCCGCCGATTATGATGTGGAAAAAGCCCAGCGGGGCATTGTCTATATTGATGAGATCGACAAAATCGCCCGCAAAGGAGAAAACCCATCCCTAACCAGAGACGTCTCGGGAGAGGGGGTGCAACAGGCTCTGTTGAAAATCATGGAAGGCACCACGGCCGCTGTCCCTCCCAAAGGCGGGCGCAAACATCCTCAGCAGGAATTCATTAAAGTTGATACCACCAATATACTGTTCATCTGCGGAGGCGCTTTTGTAGGCCTGGACAAAATTATCCAAAACCGCACCGGCGCCAAAGTCATGGGGTTCACAGCCCAGGTGGGCAGCCGTGATGAAGACGGCTCTTTAGGCGAGATGCTGGCCCAGTGCCAGCCTGAGGATTTGATAAAATTCGGACTTATCCCGGAATTCATCGGCCGCCTGCCGGTGGTGGCCACCCTGGATGAATTGAGTGAGGACGCTCTTATCCGTATTCTGCGTGAGCCCAAAAACGCCCTAATCAAACAGTATGCCAAATTATTCGAATTTGAAGGGGTGGATTTGAAATTCACCGATGAAGCCCTGCAGGCTGTTGCCGCTCAGGCCACCAACCGCAAGAGCGGCGCCCGCGGCCTGCGTTCCATCCTGGAATCATCCATGCTGGATATAATGTATGACCTGCCTTCCCTGAACGGCGTGCAGGAATGCGTAATTGGGGAAGATGTCATCTTGAGCGGGGAGCCGCCTTTGCTTTTGCATATCAGCGATCATGAGGAGTATGCGTAAACAAGCATGAGCTACCTGGTATTGGCCCGCAAATATCGGCCGGCCACTTTTGCGCAGGTGATAGGCCAGGAACACATAACCCAAACTTTAACAGGGGCATTGGTCAGCGGCCGTCTGGCCCATGCCTTCTGTTTTACCGGCCCGCGCGGCGTGGGCAAAACTTCGGTAGCCCGTATTCTGGCCAAAGCTCTCAACTGCCGGCAAGGCCCCACGCCCACTCCGTGCGGCGTCTGCCCTGCCTGTACGGAAATAGACGAAGGCCGGGCAGTGGATGTACAGGAAATAGACGCGGCCAGCAACAGCCATGTGGAAGATGTGCGCGAACTGCGCGAGATGATCCGTTACCATCCCCAATCCTGGCGATACCGCATTACCATCCTGGACGAAGTTCATATGTTAAGCAAGCCGGCTTTCAACGCCCTTCTAAAAACCCTGGAAGAACCGCCCGCGCACGCTGTATTCATTCTAGCCACCACCGATGTCCACAAACTGCCCGCCACTATTTTATCCCGTTGCCAGCGCTACGATTTCCGGCGGCTTGGCCCGGCTCTCCTGGCCGCGCATCTGGCGCAGGTATGCCGGGCGGAAAATTTTCATCTGGAAGAACGCAGCCTCATGCTCCTGGCCAATGAAGCGGACGGCTCCACCCGCGACGCCTTAAGCCTGCTGGATCAGGTTCTGAGTTACGGGGAACCCAGCCCTGACCATCAACAAGTGGTGAGCATGTTGGGCCTGGTAGATCGCGCTTTGGTAAAAAGCTGCGCCTTGGCCATCCTGGATGGCAACGCTCCCGCGCTGTTGGATCTGATAGATCAGATTTACCAGGCCGGAGGGGAAATGCAGGCTTTCTACGGCCTTCTGGAAGAATATTTTCGCAATCTGGCCGCGGCCCCGGCCGCGCCCGAAGGGCAGGCTTGGCTTGGCCTGAGCCTGGAGGAATTACAGGAATTTAAAGCTCAGGCGGCCGCGGTCAGCCCGGAAACAATTCATGAAATCTTCAACCACCTGGCTTACGGCGAAGAAATTTTCCGCCGGGCCCAGCATCCGCGTCTGGTTATGGAAATGCTGCTGCTCAAGCTGACTCAGATAAAACCGGTGCTGAGTATGAGTTCGATCATTGCCATGCTGGAAAAATCTCCCTCCGCGCCTCTGGAAATCAGCCCGGAATTGCTTAAAATCATTGCCGGACAGGCCAAACCGGAAAAACAAATCAGTCCGGAAGAACCGTTCTCTCCCCCCGGCCCCCCCGAAGACAGCCGGGGCGCCCGGGTAAATCCGGATTCCTCTCCCCAGGAATTAATAACCGGGCTGTCTGACTATGTAAAAAAATATGACGCCGTTTTTGCCAATTTTCTGCGTCAGGGCGCCGCTCAATGGCAGGAAGAAATTCTTAAGGTGGGTCTGAGCGGCGGCAATCTCGCCCGCTCCTATTGTTCCCCGGAAAAACAGGCCGTCCTCAACAGTCTGGCCACAGAGATGTGGGAAGGCGCTCCGCCTCTTATTCAACTCTATTTCCAGGAAAAAGATTTTAAGCCCGGAGATGAGGCCGGCCGTTTGAACTTGCAGGAAGTTTGTGAAGATCCGGCGATTAAGGCGGCCATGGACATTTTGCAGGCTGAACCGGTAGAAATTAGGCCCCTGCCCCGGCCTGCCGCCAGTGAAGCCGCCCAACCGGAGATTTTCTCCGCCCTTGATGAAGAAAATTCCAATCCCGATGAATATTATGAGGAGAAAAATGATGTTTCCTAAAAATATGAATGAGATAATGCGCCAGGCACAGAAGATGCAGGAACGGATGAACAAGATACAGGAAGAACTGCAAAACCGAGAGATATCCGCGACTGCCGGCGGAGGCATGGTGGAAGCCACAGTCAACGGCAAAGGCAGCATCCTGGCTCTCAAACTGGAAAAAGATGTGGTGGATCCTGACGATATAAATATGCTCTGCGATCTTATTGTAGCGGCGGTAGCCGAAGCGCAGCGCCAGTCCGGCCAGATGATGGAACAGGAAATGAGCGCCATTACCGGCGGGTTGAAAATGCCGGGCATATTCTGATGTATCCCAAGGCTTTGACTGAACTTATCAGGGCTTTCAGCGCCTTGCCCGGCATCGGCCCCAAAAGCGCCGAGCGCATGGCCACTTTTCTGGCTCACGGCAGCGAAGAGCGGGCCGCCCATCTGGCTCAGACCATTGTGCGCCTCAAATCTCAGGTGCATGTATGCAGAGCATGCGGGACCTTAAGTGAAGATCAGCTTTGCCCCATATGCGCGGACCCGGAACGTGACCGCACCTTGCTGTGCGTGGTGGAAACACCGGCCGATTTGGCCGCTATGGAGGCGTCTCAGGCTTTCAAAGGTATATATCATGTGCTGGGGGGCAATTTACTGCCCATGGACGGCATCGGCCCGGATCAGCTTAATATTGAACGTCTGCGGGACCGCCTGGCCGAAGGGAAAATACAGGAAGTGCTTATTGCCACCAATCCCACTATGGAAGGAGAGGCTACGGCCGATTTGCTTGCCCGCTCGCTTAAAGACAAAAGCGTCAGGCTGACTCGCCTGGCCTGCGGCGTTCCGGTGGGCGGCAACCTGCAATATATGGACGCTCTCACTTTGCGCCGGGCTCTGGCCGGCCGGACCAAGGCTGGACTTGAAGATTAGAAATTGTTTCATAAATGCCTTCTGAGGCCGGCTCCTAAAGGAAACGAGAGACCTCCGCATATTTAACTATGCGGAACATTTTGGAAAAAGCTGATGACCCCGTTATTGATTCTGGCCTCCGGTAATAAGGCCAAGCTGCAGGAAATAAAAGCATTGCTCACCCCTTTTGCGGCTGAGGTAAAAACCGCCGCCGAAATGGGATTCCGCGCGGAAATAGTTGAAAACGGCCGCACCTTTACGGAAAACGCCCATCTGAAAGCCAGGGCGGTTGCCGCCGCGCTCAACCTGCCTGCCCTGGCTGATGACTCCGGCCTGGCAGTGGAATGTTTGGGCGGCAGGCCGGGCCTGTTAAGCGCCCGTTATTGCGGAGTTGGGGCAAACGACCACGACAATAACCGCAAACTTCTCCGGGAAATGGCCGGACAGGAAAACCGTGCGGCCTGTTTTGTCTGCGCCTTGGCCTGCGCCCAACCGGACGGCAGCAGCATTGAAGCCCAGGGAACACTGAGAGGGCTTATCAGCACGGATATCCGGGGGGAACACGGCTTCGGTTATGATCCATTGTTTCTTCTGCCTGAGCTGGGACTGACCCTGGCCCAGATAGACGGAGAGATAAAAAACAGACTGAGCCATCGCGGCCGGGCGCTCAGGCTTATTATGCGCAAACTTCCTGAATTTATCGGGCTACCGCCTGCCGGAGCATGAACCAGCCCCTTGCGGCGGATATAACGGCGTTCTCAATGAAACGATGGTCTATAAATAATCTCAGCGCCCAAATGCTGGCTCTTAACGGAGCCATTTTTGTCTCCATGCTGGGCTTTGGCATCATCACTCCCATCCTGCCCATCTATGCCAGCGATCTGGGCGCGTCCTCTCTGGCTCTGGGCCTTCTTTTCGGCGCTTTTTCCTTTTCCCGGGCTCTGGTAGTGCCCTGGATAGGCATGTTAAGCGACCGTTATGGCCGCAAGCCTTTTCTGCTGACAGGGCTGATGGGCATCTCGGTGTTTTCTCTGCTCATGATTACCGCCGATTCTCCTTTGGATCTGGGCCTCAACCGCCTGGGCCAAGGGGTCTTTTCCGCCATGCTCATGCCCATCGCCACAGCCATGGTGGCAGATATCGCGCCTCCCGGCTTTGAAGGGCGGGCTTTTTCCGGTTTCAACACTTCTTTCCTCCTGGGTTTGGGCCTGGGGCCTTTTCTGGGCGGGTTTATCTATGATATCCTGGGAATAACCGCCAATTTCCTATTCATGAGCGGAGTAAGCCTGTTAAGTTTTACGGTGGTATTACTGAAAGTAGGCTCGCCCGCCCCCATAACTCAGGTGAAAAAACGCGGCCGCCTGCTGCAGGACATGGGGCTGCTCAAAGATCGCGGCATGCAGGGCCTGTTCATCAACCGTATCGCCACCAACTTGGGAACCGGTTTTTTTATCACTTTCCTGCCGGTATTGGGGATAAGCCGGGGCCTGTCCACTTTGCAGATAGGCATGTTGTTTGGAATCAACACTCTTATTATGACTCTCATCCAAAAGCCGGCAGGATGGCTGGCGGACAGCCGCTACCGCCTCCAGGCGGGCGTATGGGGAGCGGTGTTGGGAGGCATGTGCAAAACCACCCTAGCCTGGGCCAATGATTTTTATCTTTTCCTGCTTATTGTGATAATAGAAGGAATAGCCGCCGGCATTATCATGCCCGCCATCAATGCCCTGGGCATTACTTCCGGCCATCGTCTTCAGGCTGGAATGGGCGCTGTCATGGGATTTTTTACCATGGCCTTAAGCATCGGCTATCTGGCCGGCCCCATCGGCGGTGGGTGGGTGGCCGATCTCACCGGTCTGGACACCGGCTTTTGCATTGCCGGCGGCATTGTGGTATTAGGCTCCCTTGCTCCCCTTATTCTGCGCAGCCCCCAAGATCCGGGCCTGAGCGAAAAAACCGCGCCCCCGCCCAAAAATCTTTAACCCGGTTTCACCCGGAAGGCATGATAAAATAAGCTATCCGCAAAAAACCGCGCTTTACTCCCTCCTCTAACTTGACCATATGTCCTCGAGAAGGTAAATTACTGTAAAAGATACAATTAAGAGGTCATCTGAATACATGGGCTACGAAGTGGTTATAGGGCTGGAGGTTCATGCCCGGCTTTTAACTGAATCCAAAATATTTTGCGCTTGTTCAACTCATTTCGGCTCTGAGCCCAATGCCCACACCTGCCCTGTCTGCCTGGGCATGCCCGGATCGCTGCCGGTCCTCAACCGGAAAGCGGTGGAATTGGCTCTGCGCGCCGCTCTGGCCACAGAGAGCCGGATTTTACCGGTCAGCATGTTTAGCCGCAAAAATTATTTTTATCCGGATCTGCCCAAAAGTTATCAGATAAGCCAATTGGAGATGCCTTTGTGCCAGGGCGGACGGATAAAGATTCAACCGGAAGGCCGGCCCGGCAAGCTCATTCGCCTTAACCGCATTCATATTGAGGAGGACGCGGGCAAACTGGTGCATGATCCCGCCCGGCCTGTGAGTTATGTGGATTACAACCGGTCCGGCACCGGGCTTATCGAAATAGTTACCGAGCCTGACCTTGGCAGCCCGGAAGAAGTAGTGGCCTATTTGAAAGCATTGCGCGATATTCTGGTTTATACTCAGGTCTGCGACGGCAATATGGAGGAAGGTTCTTTCCGTTGCGACGCCAATATAAGCCTTCGTCCCTGGGGACAGGAAAAACTGGGGACTAAAATCGAGCTTAAAAACATGAACTCTTTCCGGTTTGTGCAAAAAGCCCTGGAATACGAAATCGCCAGGCAGCGGACAGTTTTGGACAGAGGCGGGACAATTGTGCAGCAAACCCGCTTGTGGGACACGGCCGCCAACCGCACCCAGGCTATGCGGGAAAAGGAAGATGCTCATGATTACCGTTATTTTCCCGATCCTGACTTGCTGCCTTTGGAATTGGACGCGGCTTTCATCGAAAATGTGCGTCTGAACCTGCCGGAATTGCCGGCGGCCCGTAAACTGAGATTTCAAAATGATTATCAGCTCTCCGCTTATGACGCCGGAGTTCTGACTTCCAGCCGTCTCTTGGCCGATTACTTTGAACAGGTAACCGGGGCCGGAGCGGACGCCAAAACAGCCGGCAACTGGATTATGACCGAACTGCTGGCGGTTATGAACAGTGAAGAAGATCCCCATGCCGTTATGCCCCCGGAACGGCTGTCCGGCCTGCTCCGCTTACTGACCCAGGGAGAGATAAGCGGCGCCATGGCCAAAAAAGTCTTTGCCCGCATGATTGCCACCGGCAAAGAGGCGGCGCTTATCGTGTCCCAAGAAGGGTTGAAACAGGTAAGCGACAGCGGCGCTCTGGAAAAAATATTACAGGATATATTTACCGCCCATCCTTCTCAAGTGGAAGAATATAAAGCCGGTAAAGATAAATTGTCAGGTTTTTTTGTCGGCTTGGCCATGAAACAGACCAAAGGCCAGGCCAATCCGGCCATGCTTAATGAATTGGTCAAAAAAATGCTGGGCAAATAATTTCATATTTTAATTCAGGCTGCGCATTGGGCGCTGGAGGCAATGCTTACAAGAGAAGAGGAGAGGCAAATGGATGTGGACAAACGGCTGCTGCCGGCTGATAAACGAAAACCAAAACCAACTGATGAAAATGCTTTGGGGTTTGGGAATATTTTTTCCGACCATATATTGAAAATAGATTATACCCCCGCCCAGGGCTGGCACAATGCCAGGATTGAGCCCTACGGCCCTTTGAGCCTGGATCCGGCGGCCATGGTGCTACACTACGGTCAGGAAGTATTCGAAGGCATGAAAGCGTACATCAGCACCTCCGGCGAGGCATGCATGTTCCGGGCAGTAAACAATTATGAGCGCATGCTGAATTCAGCCCGCCGCCTGTGTATTCCCGATTTTCCCGTCAATGATTTTGCCGACGCCACTTATGAATTGATCCGGGTGGACAGAAAGTGGATACCCCAAAAAGAGGGCACCAGTCTTTATGTGCGGCCCACTATCATTGCCGTGGACCCTCATTTGGGCGTACGGTCTTCTCATGATTATTTATTCTATGTAATAGCCGGCCCGGTGGGCGCCTATTATCCGGAAGGATTTAATCCGGTTAAAATCTACGTGGAAGAAAACTATGTCCGCGCCTCCAGAGGCGGGCTTGGATATTGTAAAACTTCGGCCAATTATGCGGCCAGTCTGTTGGCGGCGGAAGAAGCTCATGCCAAGGGATTCACCCAGGTGCTGTGGCTGGATGGTTATGATAAGCAGACCATAGAAGAAGTGGGCACCATGAACATATTTTTTGTCATTGACAACACGGTGATCACCCCCCCTTTGAACGGCAGCATTCTGCCCGGCGTAACCAGAGATTCGGTTCTTACCCTCTGCCGTCATTGGAATATGAAAGTTGAGGAACGCAATATTACCGTTGACGAAATGCTCCAAGCCCAAAAAGCGGGCCATCTGAATGAAATGTTCGGCACCGGCACCGCCGCGGTGATCAGCCCTGTGGGTGAATTGGTTTACCGTGACCAGCGCATTATCGTCAGCAACGGCCGGACCGGGCCGATATCCCTGAAACTGTATGAAGAGCTGGTGAGTATTCAATTGGGTAAAAAACCCGATCCTTTCGGCTGGGTGGTCAAATTATGAACCCGGACGGATTTTAAACAGACATCCGGAGGCCTGTTGCCTGTTATCTGAGGCAACAGGCCTCAAACTGTAAAAAATAACGCCGTTTGTGTATCTTACATCCAGATGCTTATCCGCCGGATGGATCCGCTTAATACAGCCGACCGCTTTATCCGTTTCCGCGAATACTGCGCTAGGAGCCTGTCGGACTTTAACCGTAACATATTGAATTTATTGATGTGTACAATTTTTGCCGCACTAACAATATCAAGAAATATCAATATGTTAGATCGCTACAATACCTTCGCTCCG
>JAIRYI010000074.1 GCA_031267815.1 Desulfarculales bacterium
CCGCCCCCCCCCCCCCGACTGTTTAAATGCGGCAAATCCGGCCTGATTTTCCAATTGCTGATCTGCACGGCCGTGCCGCTTATTTTATTTTCCTGCGCCGCCACCAAAATCGGATGGTACGTTTACCCCGCCTTTCCCTTTCTTGCCGTATTGCTGGGGACATTTTTACATTTCATTATAATATCACTCAAGGAAATTATGCCTGCCCGGAGCCTGTTTGTAATATGCCTATCCGTATTTATTTATTTTGCCGTTCTTGAAATACGGTATATTAAAAAAGTCTCTGAACATACCCGGCAGACTGATCCTGTACAGAGAGTGTTGTTTATAAACAGCGACCGGCTTGGATCCTTTCAAGGGGCGCCCGTATATCTGGAAAACGGAAAGTGGGAGCAGAGATTTGTCTTGACCGCGAAATTAGTAGCCGGTTTACTGCCAACGGACGGAGGCCGGACCGCCTGGGAAAAAGACGCCTCGGGAAAAGCAATCCTCATTACCCGGGAATTGGATCTGTATGATCAAAAGGGAAAGCTATTATCTGAAAGCAATTCCAGATAAAAATTATAGCAATTTTTATGATGCGGCCATAAATCAATTTCTTATTTTCCTTATCGAAAAATTTCCCGCTTCGTTTTTTTGAGAGGCAATACCCCTCTTGACAAGCCGGGCGCGAGGCGCATATAATAAAAAGAAATGGGGTGCCTACTCTTTATTGACGGCTGAGACGGTTGAAAGAACCGAACCCTTTGAACCTGATGCGGATAATGCCGCCGTAGGAAACATAAAAAATTATTTATTTTTATGGCGTTTATTTCCGGCGGCGGGAATAAACGCCTTTTTATTTAGCGCAGATTACGCTTAAATTTCATAAGCGGGCCGGGGTGCCTTGCCATTCCCTTCCGCTTACCAGCAAGGAGGTCGGTGTGCTTATTAATGGTCAGCCTTATCCCCTTGATGAATCCAGGCTGTTGAGCGAATTGCTGACGGAAGCCGGCTATCATCCTGACCGGGTGGCGGTGATCCTGGGGGGCCGGGTTGTGCCCAGGACAGACTGGGAGACCACCGCGATAAGGGCGGATGATTGCCTGGAAGTGATCGCTTTCGTTGGGGGCGGCTGATGGAAATTACTGTCAACGGCCGCCGGGTTAATACCGATTCACTCCGGGCGGGAGAACTTGCCGGGGAGCTTGCCGGTCAGGAGCGGGTTATTTTGCTCCGCCGGGGTTTCGCTTTGGAGGAGACGGCTGAGCTGGCCCCCGGCGATGAATTGCAGATGATCCCCAAAGATCGTCTGCCGGGCCGCCTGGAATTGGAGGCCATGCTCACCGCCAGGCATACCCCCGGCACTCAGGCCTGTTTTAAAGCCGGCCGGGTGGCGGTGGCCGGGTTGGGCGGTCTGGGTTCCCACATTGCCCTGGCCCTGGCCCGCAGCGGGGTAGGGTCTCTTTTATTAGCCGATTTTGATGTGGTTGACGCCAGCAATCTTAACCGCCAGGCCTATTTTGTCAGCCACCTGGGGCAGCCCAAGGCTCCGGCCATGGCCGAATTGATCCGGGACGTCAATCCTTATGTGGAGACGCAGGCCTTAACTTTACGTCTTGACCGCCATAATATTCCCCACACGCTCAAAGGATGGCCTATAATAGTGGAAGCTTTCGATCGCCCTGATTGCAAGGCGGAATTGGTGAATACGGCTCTGGCCGCTTTTCCCCAATGCCGGGTAGTATGCGCTTCAGGTCTGGCGGATATGGGCAGCGCCAATCTCATCCGCACCCGGCGGCTTACTTCCCGTCTTTATCTGTGCGGGGATGAAGTGTCCGGAGCCAGGGAAGGGCGCGGGCTTATGGCGCCCCGGGTAATGATCTGCGCCGGACACCAAGCCAACATGGTGTTGCGTCTGCTTTTGGAAATGCATGAGGCTTAAACAGAGATCCGCGCTCGAATGATTGAGAGGTAATCTAGAATTTTATGGATAAGGATATCTTTAAGCTGGGCGGACGGGAGTTTTCCAGCCGCCTTATTCTGGGTTCAGGTAAATATCCTCTGCCCATGATGAAAGAGGTGGTGGAAGCCGGAGAGCCTGATATTGTCACCCTGGCTCTGCGCCGGGCCAATATTGGCGGAGAAGGAAATATTCTGGATTACATTCCGCCTGATAAAACCTTACTGCCCAATACCTCCGGGGCCAGAAGCGCCCCTGAAGCCCTGACTTTGGCCAGGCTGGCCAGAGACATGGGCTGCGGTGATTTCATTAAAATAGAAGTGGTGAATGACCCCAAATACCTGTTGCCGGATAATGAGGAAACCCTGCAAGCGGTTAGGCTTGTGGTGAAAGAGGGTTTTGTGGCTCTTCCTTATATGAACCCCGATCTGGTGATGGCGCATAAAATGGCCGACGCGGGGGCGGCGGCCATCATGCCTTTGGGCGCGCCCATAGGCAGCAACAGGGGGTTGACAACTAAAGAGCTTGTCCGCCTGATAGTTGAGGAAATCAAACTTCCAGTCATTGTGGACGCAGGCCTGGGCCGGCCCAGTCAGGCATGCCAGGCCTTGGAACTGGGAGTCGCGGCGGTTATGGTTAACACCGCTGTGGCCACAGCAGGCGATCCGCCGGCCATGGCAAAAGCTTTCGCCTTGGCGGTCAGAGCGGGGCGGGCCGGTTACCTGGCCGGCCTGGGCCGGACGGGTAAAGGAGAAGCGTCTTCTCCTCTTACCGGATTTTTGAGAACAGAAGCGGGTTGAAACAGGGCTGTGATGATAGACAAGGTGCAGAAAATAATGTCCGGCTTCGATTACGCGGCGGTGACTCCCCGGCGGGTAGAGGCGGCTCTGAAGCGGGAACATCGCGATTGCAATGACCTGGGCGCCCTTCTCTCGCCGGCGGCGGCGGTTTATCTGGAGGACATGGCTGTCCTGGCCAGAGACGTCAGCTTGCGTTTTTTCGGCCGCAACGTTAGCCTTTACACTCCGCTGTATATTGCCAATTACTGTGTTAACCGGTGCCTTTACTGCGGCTACAATCACGATAACCACATTCGCCGGGCCAGACTTTCGCCGGCCGAGATTGCCGCCGAAGCCGCCGCTATTGCCGCTACCGGACTCAAAGATATTTTATTGCTGACCGGCGAATCCAGAATTTATTCCAGCCCGGCTTATATCGGTCAGGCAGTGGAAATCCTGAACCGCTATTTTCCCAGCGTGGGGTTGGAAATATATCCTCTGCGCCTTGAACAGTACGGACGGCTTCATGAGTTGGGAAGTGATTTTATCAGTGTTTATCAGGAAACCTATGACCCCGCGCTTTATGACCGGGTGCATCTTTCCGGGCCTAAAAAAAATTATTCCTGGCGTTTCGGCGCCAATGAGCGGGCTCTGGCCGCCGGTTTTCGCGGCGCTTCCTTTGGCGTCCTTTTGGGTCTGGGCGATTTCCGCCGCGATGTTCTGGCCTGCGCCGCCCATGCCCTGTTGGTGCAGGAAAAATATCCCCAGGCTGAAATTGGTTTTTCCGTGCCCCGTATTCGTCCTTATCCCAACCGGGAAAAAAATGAGACGGGAATAGGGGAAGCGCAACTGTTGCAAATTATTTTGAGCCTGCGTCTGTTCATGCCCTGGGCCGGGATAAGCCTGTCCACCAGAGAGTCGGCGCATTTCCGGGATAATTGCATCGGGTTGGGGATAACCCGCCTTTCGGCCGGAGTCAGCACTGGGGTGGGCGGTCACCTGGGTGGGGAAAAAGGCGATCAGCAATTCCATAAGGCGGATCCGCGTTCAGCGCCGGAAATTTGCCGGGCGCTGGTCAGCCGGGGTTATCAGCCGGTTTTCCGTGATTATATAAGAGTGTAAAGACCAGTGTTTCTTCCCGCCTGTGAAGCGGAACGGACGGACAGATTTTTAAAGGCCCGGCTAATGGTGTTTTTAAATAAGGAGGGGCCGTATGGAGGCAGTCTGTCCCGGAGGGGGCAGAAGAGCCGGTCTCTGCTGCTCGCGCTCCTGTTCTGGCTGCTGCCGTTATCCTCCGCTCCGGCCCAGCCGGTTGTTATTGAGGATGATTTGGGACGAAATATCGTTTTTGCCGCTCCCGCCAGGCGGATTGTGGTTCTGAGCGATTTGGGGGCGCAGCTGGTCACCGCCCTCAAGGCCGAGGATCTGGTGGTGGGCCGGGCGCGCTGGGTTGACTGGCCTTCCGCCATTGCCGCCCGCCCTCATTTGGGCTTGCAATCTCAGCCCAACCTGGAATTGCTTTTGCGCTGGGAACCTGATCTGGTTATTGCCGACGCCCATTTCCGCCAGGCTCTGCCCTTACTGGAAACTTACCGTCTGCCGGCAGTAATTTTTCAGGGCCGGGATTTACCCCAGCTTAAACACGCGGTTGCAAGTTTAAGCCTGATTCTGGCCCGCCCGCGGGAAGGGGAGCGCCTGCTGACTTTTATCAGTTCCATAGAAAATATGCTCCGGCAAGGTCTGGAGGGAAAGAGTACGTTGAAAACACTAATGCTTTTCTGCGCTAAAGGTCCGCCCTATTATGATATGCTTCATCTGCAGCCCTTGTTTTACCGGGCCGGGATAACTTCTTTACTGGAAAATATTGAAACCAAAAGTATGTCCGGGGTGATCAATCCTGAATGGCTATTGCGGACGGACGCGCCTTTGAACATTCTGGTGGAGTGGCGGCCGGAGGGGAGCGGCGCGGATCCAAGCGGCAATATAGAACTGGAACGCCCGGAGTTGGCTGAACTGGCGGCCCGAGACGGACTGAAAATTATGGGCAGCCGCTGGGGGTTTAATCTGGCCTCCCTGGCCGGACTCATGGGGGTGAACGCCTGGGCTCACCCTGAGGAAACCACTGTCAGGCCGCTTCGAGAGGAATATTGGCGGCGGCTGGAAAAGGAATTTTTGGGAGAGGCCTTGTTCAGAGAATTTTTCGCGGATGCTCCCTCCGGCGATGATTGAGGGCAAACAGTTATAAACTGACGGCGGCGCGGCATAAAATTTTAACCGTGCAAAAATGCATAATATCAACCAGTTACTGCTAAACAAGTCTTGAACCGGGATATCGGGTTCAAAAATTTGTACCCCCGTTCGATTATTCATTGCTTCAGGCTCTGGTCACTTCATTGATAAATACTTAATTTTATTAATAATACATGTGTATCAACGTTTTTGGCACGCGCTTTGCTTTAAAAATAAATAACCAGCTTACCAGTTTCCTTTCTTAAAAATTAAACGCAAAGACAGCGCCAAGGTCGGGCTTGGCGCTGTCTTTTTGTAATTTTTGGGAAAAATAGGAGCGGTTATCCGCTTATGGCAATATCCGCCGCCAGCATACTGGGGGCCTGGGTTCCGGAAAAATCTTTAATATCATTACCTAATTGTCTGATACCGGCAAACAGTTCCATGATTTGGCCGGCTAAGGCGTTGCCGCGCACCGGGGTTGTGATTTCCCCTTTTTCCACCAGTTTGCCGGCCAGTCCCAGAGAAAACTGCCCGCTGACCGGATCCGCGGTATGCCCTCCCAAAATTTGTTCCACAATAAGGCCGCGCTCCATCTGGCTACGCAACTGATCAAAACTGGCTTTGCCCGGAGCCAGGATAAGATTGCTGAAGCCTATCTGGGGGGGGCCTTTCAGGCCGCTCCGCCGGCTGTTGCCGGTACTGGCCAGACCGGAACGGATCCCCCAATAGCGGTCGCGGATAAAATCGCTGAACACTCCTTCAATTATGAGCGGGGTGATCTGGCTGGGGGTGCCCTCATCATCGAAAGGACGGCTGCCGGTGGCCAGAGGGGCCAGAGGATTATCGCTTAAATTAATGACAGGGGAGAACAGTTTTTCTCCCTGCCGTCCCAGTAACTGGGAACGGCCTTTGCCCAAGTTATCGCCTTGCAGGGAAAAACTCAGCAGGTCCACAAAATAGGCCGCCACCTCATTGGTGAACAGCACCTGGTACAGCCCTCCGGGGGCTTTAGCCGCACCCAGGCCGCTGACCGCCTTGCCGGCCGCCTCCCTGCCTATCCGGCTCACGTCAATATCTTTCCAGCGTCTGGCCCCGGTCCCTTCCCAAGCCTCTTCCTGCTGCCCTTTATCTTGAGCAATAACCGCGCAGTAAGCGCTCACAAGACTGTCCCGGTACTGTCCGTCAAAACCCTGAGAAGTGCGCAGAAAGGTTTGGCTGAGTTTCTGTTCCACTCCGGCGGGGAAGACATGGCTGACTTTGGAACTGACGGCCAGAGCCGCGCCGGCCATCCGGCGGGCAAGGTCAAGACACGCGTCTGTTTCTTCAGGGGCAAAATAAAGCTCCATGCCGTTTTCATAGCGCGCCGCCGGGGCCATGGTCAGACCCGGGGCCGGATCACCGGCCGCCGCGCCGGCCAGGGCGCTGTGGATGGCCGCGTCCAGACGGTTTAAATCACTGCCTATGAGATAGCTGAATCCCAGGCGGTCTTCCTTCAGCACCCGCAGAGCCAGACCCATGCTTTCCGATTCTTCTATTTTGTCAACTTCATTTTCTTTTATGCTCAGAGAGAAACGTTGGTTATGGGCAAGGAAAATTTCCCATTGCCGGGCCGGAGATTTTTCCAGGCGCAAACTAACCTGGTCCAGCATTTTTTCCAGCATGCAAAGACTCCTTTACAGTTCCAGCAGGACCGCGGTCTCGTCGCAGTCGGGGAATTTAACGCATTTTACGCAGTCAGCCCATATTTTATTGGGTAAACGCTGTTTGGACACTTCCTTGAATCCGTGGCGCAGAAAAAAAGGGGTTTGATAGGTGAGAGCAAAAATTTGTTCAAAACCTAGAGTGATGGCCTCAGAAATACAGGCTTCAACCAACAATGAGCCAATTCCCTGACTCCGGAATTCGGGCACAATAGCCAGACTCCTTATTTCACACAAATTTTCCCATATGAGGTGAAGCGCGCTCATGCCCAGAGGGCTTCCGTTTTCGTTTTCGGCGATTACAAAATCGCGCAAAAACTCAAAAATTTCTACCCGCGCCCGGCCCAAAAGTATGCCTTCGCCCGCATAATGCAAGAGCAGGGCATGAATAAAAGCAACGTCTTTCTGGCCGGCTTTGCGCAATAACATAATATTCAACTTTCTGACTGACAACGGTAAATTTTAAATCCCGCAATTACCCGGCGGAAGTAAGAACTGAAAAAAAGGAATTACAGTTCCAGGGAAATCTCCAGCGCAAAAGTGCCTCTTTCGGTGCGGAAAGGTATGGCTATGACAGGATTGTTGGTAATATGTTTGACCACATGGCCCGGGCCGGTGATCACGGTGGGAATAGCTCCTTTAATTGTAATGCCCTTTTCCTCCAACTGGCGTCTGGCGTCGCCGCATATCATATTGGTGATTTCACCGACCGCGTCCTCAACCTCTTCGTTTATTTCCCCCATCTGCTCGCCAAACATACTGCTGACAATATTCAGGATACATTCCCGGGTGAAGGAAATGGACATGGAACCGTCGCTGGGCCCAGTCATGCCGATTATACCGGAAACGTCTCCTCCCCCGGCATGATCGGTTTTATTATAAGGTTTGCCAGGCTTGGCTTCAGTAAAGGCCATGGTTTTCAATACGGTAACCGCCGAACGAATAAATGCGTTTATACAGGCATTTACATAAGATATTTTATTCATTTTAAAACTTTATATTTTTAGTCGGATCCGAACCTTGTCATAATTCTGGGGATGTGAATATTATAACACACCCCTCCTGAAAGAACTATACGCCGCCCGCCCGGCGCTTTCCTGTCCGGCGGACAGAATTTTAGAACTGCATCAATTCAATTTCCACTCCGTCCGGAGCTTCAAGGAAAGCGGCTTTGACTCCGGGGGAAGGTTCCCTGACCGGTCCTTTGATTTTCGCTCCCCGTGCCCTTAGCGAAATCAGGGTATCTTCCATATTGTCAACTTTAAAAGCCAGCTGATATATTCCCGGAGGCTCCGGGTCAGAGCGGAGAGAAATTTTCCGGCTGGGCGATAAGGCCAGACTGGTGTCATTGAGCCGTAAAAAAATTATTTCCATGCCGTAGGCGGTGCGGTAATGACGCAATTCTTCCGCCCCCAGGACTTTTACATAAAAATCCCGGCTGGCCGGAAGATTCAGGCAGCGGATATGCAGATGATGCTGGCTGAACATATTGTTATTCTTGCATCAGCTCAATTTCCACTCCGTCAGGGCCTTGTACGAAACCGGCCCATACTCCGGGCGTGGCTTCAATAATTCCTCCTTTTATCTTTCCGCCCCGGCGGGCGAATTCATCCAGGGCCTGTTTGACATCTTCAACTCTGTAGGCAATTTGAAACAGGCCCACCGGCTGGGTGTCGGGCAGGGGCCTGTCCAGTTCGCCTTTCTGGGGAGAAAGAGCCAGGGTAGTGTCGCCCACCAGGACAAGGTAGATTTCCGTGCCTTTTTTGGTGAAATAATGCTTAAGTTCCCTGCCGCCCAGGATATCCACATAAAAAGCATGACTGAGCAACAGGTCCTGACAGCGGATATGGATATGATGATGATCTTTTATCATAAAATTACTCCCCTTCAAAATTTTTATGGTTATCCGGCATTTCCCGGCCAATTTTTCCTTTTCGCCTCCGCCGGGGGCGGCGGGCGGGGGGTGGCTCCGGGCTGGCGCCTGAAGCGTTTTCAGCAATAACCGGCAAAGGCTTTTGCTCACCGGCGGTTCTTTCCTTTGGATGCGCAAGGGCTTTGCCGGAAGCGGGTTTTTTGCCTTCAGCTCTTTTCTTCCCTGTCTTTGTCTTTTCCCGCCCGGCTGAAAAAGAGCGCTGTCTCCGGTATTCCGGGGCCCTGTCCGGCAGAAACAGTTCATCTTCTGCCCAGCTGACCACAAGTTTACGGCCCAGAAAGCTCTCAATATGGGGCAGATGGGTAGCGTATTCATCGCAGCATAGGCTGATGGCCTTGCCCGAGGCGCCGGCACGGGCGGTGCGACCGATGCGGTGTACGTAATCTTCCGGATCCGCCGGCAAATCGAAATTAATCACATGGCTCACATCTTCCACGTGCAAGCCCCGGGCCGCCACATTGGTAGCCACCATGATTTTCAATTGATTATTTTTAAACCGGTTAAGCAAATTCAGGCGGGCCTTCTGGTTGATGTCCCCGGAAATGCCTTCCGCGGGCAAACCATTGGTCTTGAGTTTGAAGGCGAGCCAGTCCACCGTGAACTTGGTATTGGCGAAAATCATCACCCGGGATGGGTTTTCTTTTTGCAAAATGCCCAGCAGAAGCAAAAGTTTTTCCTGTTTGCTGCAGTGATACAGTTCTTCGCTTACCTGAGCCACGGTCCGCGTTTCTTTTTCCACCGCGATTTCTTTGGGCAAGTTCATAAATTCATAGGTAAGCTCCATAACCCGGTAATTGAGGGTTGCGGAAAAAAGCATGCTCTGACGCTGACTGTAGGGGGGAAGGCGGCGCAGGATCCAGCGCAGATCAGCGACAAAACCCATGTCAAAAAGACGGTCCGCCTCGTCTATAACCAGAAATTCCACCCCTTTGGGAGAAAATATCCTCTGTTTAAGATAGTCGATCAGCCGCCCCGGCGTCCCCACTACTATGTCCGCGCCCGCGCGCAGGTCCTGGGCCTGTTTATGGTAATCCATTCCTCCGAAAACCGCGGTCATGGAAAAACCGGTCTGCTGGCCGATAGCCATGGCGTCCTGATAGATTTGCACAGTAAGCTCGCGGGTAGGAGAAATAATCAGAGCCCTGGGTTGAACACCGGGATGGCGGGCGGGGGCGCTCAGCATCCTGGTCATTATGGGAATGAGAAAGGCGGCGGTTTTCCCGGTGCCGGTCTGAGCCTGACCGGCCACATCCATCCCCTCCAGGGCGCAGGGCAGGGTTTTTTCCTGGATGGGAGTGCAAAATACATAGCCGTTGGCATGCAGGCCGGTCAGCAAAGACTCCGGCAAACCGAAATCCGCAAAAGCCCGGCCGCGCGCCGGAGCCGGACCTTTATAAAGTGGATAATTTTGCATTTAAAAGCCGGTTATGAACCTGGCTTGGTAAATTTACCGGTTATACGGCACAAATCTTCGTTGGCGCAGTCAAAGGCCGGCGAAGCGTAGACCATAAGCCCTTCCTGGAAATATATCCAGTGAGGCTTGGGGTCAAGGTCAGTGCGGGTAAGCTGAGACAGACCCAGGGTCAGGGTGGTTATCACCAGATCGCCCGGGCAGAGAGGAACATCTGGTTTAAGCTGGTACTGCCAGATTTCAAAATCATTGGTGTGACCGGAGAAACGCACCGTGGTGATCAACTCCGGCTGCCCCAGCACCTCCGTCACCTGGGACCGGGTCATGCCCGGTTCGAGTTTGGCAAATTCCTCTTTGGCTGAGGGGGCGCAACCAGCCAGCAACGATAGACCCAATAAAACAGCCGCTATTTTTTTCATATAAACCTCAAAAGTTGAATTAAAAACCGTCAATCCGCCAAGCCGGAATATTATAAATTTACCACTCCGGCTTCGGTTCGCTCTATTATAGAGCGTAAATTCGCATATTTTAATAGGCGCCCAGGCTCTCCAGGGAAACTTGGGTCTTGGTTGAAGTCACTTGCCGCCGCGCACCACCAGAACTGAACAGGGCGCTTTTTGCACCACCTTGGCGGCCACCGAACCAAACATCGCCTTGGCCAGACCGCTCAGCCCGGTGGAGCCGATCACCAGCAAATCCACTTTTTCCGCAACCGCCATTCCGGCCAGGGCGCTGGCCGGTTCCCCTTCCAGGAGCATGGTTTTTACTCTGTGTGGTTCCAATTCCTGACAGTGGCGGCAATATAAATTCTCAAGCTCGGCCAGGGCGCCGGCGCGCACTCTTTCTTTGATCTGAACCGGAACATCGCCCAGAGCGAGGTCGTTGAGCATGGGTAGAGGCTGGGAAAGAGGCGGTAAAATATGCACCAGAATGAGTTCCGAACCGCTGTCTTGGGTTATCGCTTTAGCACGTTTAAACGCCAAAGCCGCGCCCTGGGAAAAATCGGTGGCAAAAGCTATTTTACGGTAAGGCATTTATTTAGGAGCCGCTCCTTATGTTTGCGAATTATGCCTTCCGGCTTAAGGTATGGGCGCATTGGTTAACAGATATTTGAGATCATCGTCATAAAAAGTGATTCCGGCCCCCAGAAAAAAATTGTCCTGATCCGTGCTGCTGACCAGATCATCCCAGCCGGCGGTGAGATAGAAATATTTCCAGAATTTATAATCAGCCGCCAGGCGCAGGCGCGGATTTTCGTCGCGCCGGAATTCGCTGGCTTCCAGGGTAAAGGTCAGCCGGTCATCAAGCAGATTGTAATCCAGGCCCAGCCCGCCGCTGCTGTTGAACAGGCCTCCTCTTACGGTCAGGTCATAAAAACGTTTGCCGAATTGGGCGTTGAATCCCAGTTGATCGTCTTCAATTTTGCTGACTCTGCGTTCCACCACCTGGGACTGACCGTTGACAGTGGTGACTTCCCGGGTATAAGTGTCTTCCCTCTGGCCGCGGGGGTCGTCCACTACGCCCAAAAGGAAGAATTTGTCAGCCGAGGGCTGAAGACGCACATTCAGAGTATTGCGCATGGCCTCTTCCCGGAAGTTCCATTCTCCCCGGTAATCGACTCCCAGACGCCAGCGCTCGCCCTGAGAGATATAATCGTTGATCCCCAGCAGGGCGTCGTCCAGGCGGGTCACGGTTTCATCATCATTAACCAGCTTGCCCAGGCTGCCCTGGCCTTCATCTATTTTCTGGGTCACGCTTTTAAGCGAGGCCAAGGTGGCGTTAAGATCATCCAGAGTTTCCCGCTCATTAATCAGCCCGCCCAGGGAACCCTGACCGCTCTCTATCCTGGCGGTGATCTGATTCAGGCTGGCGGTGAAGCGTTCCAGATTGGTCACAATTTTTACCATGCGATCTTCATTGCCGGCGATGACCAGCCGCAAAGCATCGGTTATTTCTTTTATATTGACCAGAGATGCTTGGATGTTGTCCTGGCTTTCAGTAGAGGCCAGGGATATTTTCAAAGAAGAGGTAATAATTTTGAGATCGTCCAGGATTTCTCCCAGACTGCCCGCCAAATCTTCCAGGCGGTGCTGCGCCTGGACATTGGTCAGCCTGGTCTCCCGCGCCTCCGGGGCCAGAGCCTGTTCGGTTCCGGGTACAATTTTTACATAGGCGTCGCCTAAAATGCCCTGTGTATTCAGGCTCACCGTGGAATCAGCCGGGATTTGAACATCATGGTTGATTATCAGGGTCAGCCGCGCCTGCCTGTCCACCAGATCTATGGCTTCCACGCTACCGATCCGGATGCCGGCCATGAGTACGGGGGCTTTGTGTTTCAGGCCCGAGGCATTGTCGGTCATGAAATAGACTTTATAACCTTCCGCTTCGCCCATGCGCAACACCCCCATCTGAATGCTCATCCAGGCCAGGACAGCCAGGGCAATGATGACGAAAAGACCTAATTTGGCTTCAGTGCTGAATCCGTTACTCATCTGAACTCCTGCATATTTTTGCGCGCCAATTCAAAATTGCCTTAGCTGGCCTCCGGCGGCCCTTCCAGACCGGCTTCCAGGAATTGGCGGACAAAGGGATCGCCGCTGTTTTTAATCTCTTCCGGGCTGCCCTGGGCCACTACGCGGCCCTTACTTATCATCACTATGCTGTGGGCCAGATAAAAAGCCCCTCTCAGGTCATGGCTGATTATAACCGAGGTCAGGTTAAGCCGGGCCTGCGTTTCCTTGAGCAGTTGATTTATGGCCTGGGTCATGATGGGGTCAAGGCCGGTGGTCGGTTCATCCACCAGCATTATTTCCGGATCCAGGGCCAGAGCCCTGGCCAGACCCGCCCGTTTGCGCATCCCCCCGCTGAGTTCAGAGGGCATCTTGTTCTCCGCGCCGTTCAACCCCACCTGGTCCAGGCGAAAAAGTACCTGTTCCATAATTTCCTTTGGTTTCAGGCGCGAATGTTCCCGCAGGGGGAAAGCCACATTGCGGGCTACAGTCATGGAATCAAACAGGGCCGCATCCTGGAAAAGCATTCCGAATTTACGGCGCACCCTGTTCAAAGCCGCTTCGCCTAAAACGGTGATATCGTCTTTGCCAATTAAAATCTGCCCCCGGTCAGGCTTGAGCAGACCGATGAGGTGTTTTAAAAATACGCTTTTGCCGTCCCCGGAGCGTCCGATAATGACCGTGGTCTGGCGCCGCGGAATCAGCAGGCTGAGGTCGTTTAATATATTCTGTCCGTTAAAGGATTTGAATAAGTTTTTAACAGTTATGGCCGCATGTTCCATGAAGGCGACTCTCCGCGCGCCTGCCGCGCCCGCTTAAGGGGGTGAAAAATCTTGCCATTATATCTTTATCGGAATAACACCTTTATATCTTTAAAACATTACGGCGGTCAGAAAATAATCTGTGGCCAGAATCAAAATGCAGGCCAGCACTACCGCCCGGGTGGTGGCCCGGCCCACTCCTTCGGCGCCTCCCGCGGTCACATAACCTTGATAACAGCCCACCACTGATAAAATGAGCCCGAAGACAGCCGCCTTAATCAAGCCCATGGTGATATCGGTCATGGCAAGATAGGTATAAATGTTCTGGACAAAAATCCCCTCACTGATATCCAGCATTTTTACCCCTACTACGTAAGATCCTAATATACCTATATAATTTGTCAATACGGTCAGTAGGGGCAACATGATTATCCCGGCCAGCATCCGGGGCGCCACCAAATATTGGATGGGGTTGACCGCCATGGCTGTGAGCGCGTCGATCTGTTCGGTAACCCGCATGGTGCCGATTTCAGCGGCCATGGCGCTGCCCGCCCGGCCGGTGACCATAAGCGAGGTGAGTACCGGCGCCAGTTCCCTGGTCAGGGCCAGGGCCACCGTGGAACCCACCAGAGATTCGGCTCCGAACATGGCAAAGCCATAATAGCTCTGCAAGGCAAAGACCGCGCCGGTGAACAGGCCGGTTAAAATAACCACATTGATTGATTTAACCCCCACAAATTCCATTTGCCGGAAGAGGAGGCGAAAACGGAAAGGAGGGCGCAGAAGCCAGAAGAGGCTTTTGAGAAAAAAAATAAGCATGCCTCCGGACTGATTGAGACCGGCCAGAACCCAGCCGCCTATTTTTCCCAGAAAGCTGTCTAGAAAACGCAAATACTCACCTTACGCTCAAAATAATAAAAACATCCGCCTGGCCGGACCGGAGCCGCCTCGCAGCTTTGCCGGTCTCTGTCCGGCAAATACCGGCTGGATCGCTTACGCCCCAGGAAAATATGCCGGGCGAAAAGCCCTTGCCCGGCAGACAGCGCCGGACAGCCCGGCGGGGATATGTTATACCGCCCGCGCCCGCTGGATAATGGACAATATGATATTATACCATAATTCATTGCCGGGCCAAGAAAAAACCGGCTATGAGACCGGATCGGGCGCCAGCGCCGCTCCTGTCTGTCGGCAGGGATAATTTTGGTGATATACTTGCCGGGAAAGCCCAAAATTCGGCGGCGCTGAAGCCGCCGGTCCAAACTTTGTACGCCGCGCGTCCGCTTTGACGGAGAAATAACTATGGGATTGAATGATACTCCTGCCGCCGGGCGGGTGCATATTGGTTTTTTTGGCCGGCGCAACGCGGGTAAATCCAGCCTGGTGAATGCCGTAACCGGCCAGAATCTGGCCCTGGTGTCCCCTCTGAAGGGAACCACCACCGATCCGGTCTATAAGGCCATGGAACTGCTTCCCTTGGGTCCGGTAATGATTATTGATACTCCGGGCATTGACGATGACGGCCCTCTGGGCGCTTTGCGGGTGGAAAGAACCAGACAGGTATTGCATAAAACCGATGTGGCGGTATTGATTGTGGACGCGCCGGGCGGCAAAAGGCAGGCGGACGAGGAACTGATAGATATTTTCCGGTCCCGGAATATACCTTATCTGCTGGCCTATAATAAAAGCGATCTGCTGGATCATATCCCAGCGCCCGGCGCTGAGGAAATTTATGTCAGCGCGCTGGGCAAATACAATATTGACGCTTTAAAAGAAAAGATCGCCGCTTTGGCGGCGGGAACGGAGAACAAATTACAACTGGTCGGGGATTTGATAAATCCGGCCGATTTTGTGGTGCTGGTAACCCCCATTGACAAGGCGGCGCCCAAAGGCCGCCTGATTCTGCCCCAGCAGCAGACCATCCGCGATATTCTGGAAGCCGACGCGGCGGCCATTGTGGTAAAGGAGTTTGAGTTACGGGAAACCTTGAGCCATCTGGCTAAAAAACCCAAATTGGTGATCACCGACAGTCAGGTATTCGCCAAAGCCGCGGCAGATACCCCTGCTGATATTCCTCTTACTTCTTTTTCAATTCTTTTTGCCCGTTACAAAGGCATGCTGGAGGCGGCGGTTAAAGGGATCAAAGAGATGGAACGCCTGGAAGACGGCGATTTATTGCTGATTGCCGAAGGCTGTACCCATCACCGTCAATGCGACGACATCGGTTCAGTCAAACTGCCGCGCTGGATCCGCAATTACACGGGGCGGCAATTCCAGTTCGCTTTCACTTCCGGCGGGGAATTTCCCGAAGACCTGTCTCCTTATAAACTGATCATCCACTGCGGCGGCTGCATGCTCAATGAACGGGCAATGAAACACCGTTGCCAGAGCGCCCTGGCTCAGGGTATCCGGATTACCAATTACGGAATTTTGATTGCCTACATGCAGGGAATTTTGCGGCGCAGCCTGGCTGTTTTCCCCCATGTTCTGGCGGAACTTGAGGAATGAAGCGATATGCGCTTTGAAAAAGACAAGCTGGGGCAGGCGGGCCTGCCCGCCCTGGCTCTGTACGGCCTGCAGAGCCTGCGGGCGCGGGATAATTTTGCCCTGGCTTATAAAAAAACCAACCTGCGCCTGATTTACTCCCTGGTGACGGTCAAAAAGGCGGCCGCTCTTACCTATGAAAAACTCGGCCTGGGCCGGGAAGGGGTTTATGCGGCTATCGCGGCTGCCTGCGACCGGGTGCTGGCGGGCGAGGCGGACGACATGTTCATTGTCGACGCCTTGCAAGGAGGGGCCGGCACTTCCACCAACATGAACGTCAACGAGGTTCTGGCCAATATGGCTCTGGCGTTAAGCGGAAAGCAGTACGGGCAATATGAGTTTATTCATCCTCTGGATGACGTCAACCGCGGGCAGTCCACCAATGACGTCTACCCTACCGCTGTGCGCATTGCCGCCATTGCCATGCTGCGCGATTTAAGCGAAGCCTGCGCCCGCCTGCAGCAGGCGCTGCAGGAAAAAGAGAACGCATTCGACAATATTAGGAAACTGGGGCGCACTGAGCTGATGGACGCTCTGCCCATAACCCTGGGCATGGAATTCGGCGCTTATGCCCAGGCCCTGGCCCGGGACCGCTGGCGCCTCTATAAAATAGAAGAGCGCCTGCGCCAGGTCAACATAGGCGGCACCGCCGTGGGGCTGGCGGACAATGCCGAGCGCCGTTACCGCTTCGCGGTTATTGAACGCTTGCGGGAACTGACCGGAATAGGCCTGGCGGTAGCGGAATATCCTATGGATATAACTCAGAATAATGATGTACTGGTGGAAGTGTCAGGTCTGCTTAAGGCTCTGGCGGTAAACTTGATGAAAATATGCAATGACCTGCGCCTGATGAACTCCGGCCCTCATGGGGGGTTGGGCGAAATCAGGCTGGCGCCTTTACAGGCGGGCAGCACTATTATGCCGGGCAAAGTCAACCCGGTTATTCCGGAAATGGTTATTCAGGTGGCCATGAAAACCATGGCCAATGACTATGCCGTCACTGTTGCCGCCGCCCACGGCGAATTTGAATTGAATGCCTTTTTACCGCTGATCGCCGAAGCTCTGCTGGAAAGTCTGGCCTTGCTGGAGCGGGCGGTGGTTCTCCTGCGGGTCAAATGCATTGATCTGCTCAGCCCGGAGCGGGAAAAATGCGCCCGCCTGCTGGAAGCCTCCTGCGCCTTTGCCGCCGCTTATGCCCCGCGCCTCGGCTATGACGCTGTGAGCCGGATTATTGAAGACAATGAAGGCGATCCTGGCAAAATACGCCAAGCTTTGGAGGAGATGGCCGCTGCCAAGTCCTGAGCCGATTATCAGATACATCATGACATTAATGACATTAATGACATTACCATGGCAGAGCATATAGAAGGCCAGCGCAAATAATTGAGGCCCTATCTCGGGAAAACACATTCCAGTACCGGCAGTAAGCCACTCTTGGCGGAGAGGGAGGGATTCGAACCCTCGGTAAGACTTTACATCCTACACTCGCTTAGCAGGCGAGCACCTTCGGCCTCTCGGTCACCTCTCCGAAAACAATTTCTATGCAACAGACCCTGAAAAAGCCGGTTTCGACATATTCCCGGCTGCGTGGCTTAAAAACAAACACCTTATAGAGGGTGGGCGGGGCGGGGATAAATTTTGTTTTTAAGCCGCATAAAAGGCAGAAAACCAAATCTTTCCCTGGGCGGCGCCCGAAGCCCCCCCCATTTGTTACCCCTTGTCAGGGGTTGAAAACGTCGAAGGTTTCACAACTGAAGCCTAATACCATGCCCAAAGCCGCGAAGAGATAATAATGAATCATCCAATTTTGCTTTGCGTTTCTTAAACATCATAAAATATAAATTTTAAATGACACAAGATACCAGAACTGAGCGGCCCTCAGCCTTACAGTAAAATCCATTATACTAGAGCTTATTTCATAAATCACTTAAAAAATGATTTTAGGCAGTGTAGTCACGAAATTATCGCCCATAGGAATAAATCTGACAATGTTTTTGTAATGCCTTGGCAGTTTCAATCCACGCCCCTATGTAAGGGGCGACATTACTGTACATCCATCATATATACCACCAGTGCATGTTCCAATCCACGCCCCTATGTAACCTGGATTCCCGTTACTCATGACGATGATGGTGGAGATACCCCGAGCTTAGTAAAAAGGGTTTTCTGTTTTTCCAGGATTTCACCCACGCGCAAGGCATGGCCGGGATACTCAAAGCATTCTATCACATCCAATTTATCCAA